>JAHJDB010000003.1 GCA_018812765.1 Nanobdellota archaeon | reverse complement strand
TTAATTTTTATAATTTTTTTATTTTTAGAAGCGCCTTCTGCCCTTTTAATTGCCTTCGCTCTTCCAGATTTCTTTACTCTTTTAGTTATCTTTGCTCTTTTAGCTGCTTTTTTCTGAATGATTTTTTCAGGGGCATTGCCTGGACTTTTTCCTTCTTTTCCTAACTTCACTTTTTTCGCCAACATTTTTACTGACTTTTTCGTTGGCTTTTTACTCTTGCGTTTTAAGAACGCTTCGGATTTAGTACTAGTTAAAACTTTAAAATTACCTCTATCAGGCCTCTTTTTTTTCATTACTAGTAATATAGTATAAAAAAAGAATATATAAATGTATGTCTTGATTTAAAGATAGTAAACTACTTCAGATATTCAAAAAGATAAGAGATTCAAGAAGACAAAAAAACACGGACCTTGCTAACCTTATTAAAATTCAGACCGGAATCATTAAAGGCAATAGTTATCGGAAGTTCTACTCGGCCAATGCTTTCATTTAACATTAAGGTTATTGTACTTGTTACACCAGCATCACTTTCAAAAGTTAGGGCTTTACTTGAATCTAAATTAATATTGATCTCCTGGCCATTGACAATCAATCCAATCTCTGCTTCACTGACTCCCTGAGCAAGAGAACAAGAAACGTTGCTGGGCTGAGCATCAAAATAAAAACCGATCTGGCCGGAAGGAGCATTAATATCACAAGAAGTCACTGCACTGCTGAAGATAAGAGTTAGGTTATAATTGCTTACAGCAGAATTAGCAGGAATAGAAATAGTAGTAGGAGAATTGTGAAGATAACTTACGTTTGAATTCTGTAAAATCAAATCATGAGAAGATAAAAACAAAGAAAGGCCCACATCTATCGGAAAAGAATTTTCCAAAGCAGATTCAAGAGTGCTTAAGGAAGAATCTAACTCTGAAAAATCAACTGGAAGAGTCTCTTGCACTGTAAAGGTGTCGTTGCTTAAAGCCAAAATCAGATTGCTCTTTCTAAGAAAGGTGTCGCTGAGAGCTTTTTGCGTGGAAGTATCCTGATCATAAATCTTCTGAGCAAAATTTAGTTCACTCTGTCTAGATTCTAAAGTGACTGAATGGTTGACAAATAGAACTGAGAGGGTTAAAAGAGCTAGAGCAAAAAACATCAGTCCTAAAGTATAAAAAAAACCTTTTTTGTTCATTTTCTTTTTTTAATTATAATTTTTTGTTATTCCTTCTTTTAATCTTTCTCTAATTCTCTCTTTAATTGATCTGTTCTCTTGGCCAGATGAAATAAGTAACTGTAAGCAGATCATCGTTGCTAGTAAGGACCACTCTCTTGCCGGCAAGGACCACTCTTCTATCAGGGATTTCGCCGCCAACTTCGATAATCCCGTTTCCTAAAGCAAAATCGCCAGTTATCCTTAACAGCATCTCATAATTTGAAGGAGTTATTTTCTGCAGTTCTGTTTCAATCACAGCGTAATCTAAAGATTCAAAAACCCCTTCATTTTCAAGCAGAACCACTACGTCTGAACCGATACGGAGAAGCTGATAATCTGATAAGTTAGCCGAACTGGCTTGTGAAACAAAAAATACAGCTACGAAGATTACACTGAAGGCAATGGTTATTCCTAACACTAAGTCTAAGCTGAAGATGAAACCTTTTCTTGAAAGTTTAATCTGTCCAGAGGGTAAAGATAAGTTCGCGGGTCTCATTGTTCAAAAGCATAAAACCACTGCTGGAAACTGCTCTATCCGTATCTATCGGAGAGATTCCAGAAGAGTTCAGCACATTACCATTATCGTCTTTTAAAACGAATTCAAACTCAAACCGTTCTATGTTCAATAATGTTTTCACTAAATTATAATCCATCGTCAAAAAAGCAGTAAGCTTGCCATCATCAAGCATTCCCGGATTGCTTCTTAAACCGAGAGCCAAAGCATCAGTAGGAGAGCTTTCCCAGTCTGTTGGGGTACCGGAAGTTTTCATCAACAGATCAGTAATCTGAAAATTTAACAGTTCCAGCTCTTCTAAAGCAACACTTTCCTGTAACTTATTGCCGTAAAGATTCCAGAGAGAGATGATAAAAATCATCACTACTAAGAATACAATAATGGAAACCACTCCATCGGTTGAAAATACCAGCCCTTTTCTGTTAATTTTTTCAGACATTGCTTATCACTACAATATTGTTCCTGTTTTCGACAAGAACATCTCCTTGGTTTAAGATAAAATAATTACCATTATAAGTTGAATTGTTAGAGATGCTGCGTAAAGGAATCGTACAAGATGATTGTGCCGAACTTATTCTCTGTTCTGCCGGATGCACCGTTAATTCAGTTGAAATCTTAATAGTAATCGCTGCACTATCGCTTAAAGCAAACATCTGGTTTATGGCGTTAGCTAATTTCAAACAGTCGCTGCGTTCTTCCAGCTCCTTCTCGAAAACGATCAAGTCACGGTTCTTTGAAAGATAGACTAAGAACATCGCTATAAAAATCAGGAAGATTATGCATAAGATGACTAATCCTTCTATTCCTGTCTGTCCTTTCTTTTCTATTCGCAAATTTAAGACCTCTTTTCTTCTCTAATCATGGTTGACAACAGCAAGTATCCGATTGAGAACCACCAAGACAATACTGATCTCCCTCAGGAAGATAACAGTTCGGACAATATTCCCCACATTTAGAAGGGTTATTCTCACAAGCACCATTACTATAACCCTCATAACCACATAGTCCCGCACAACTGTTAATGAATGACTCTTCAGTTGTTGAGTTCACTCTTACCCACCATGATGATGAGAATCCTATATTTCTGTAAATGCTATTATCTTTACAAGAGACATTCCAAGTGTAATTGCCTTGATCAAGACTAAGAGAAAGTTGTTCTTGTTCATCTTCGGTAACCGAATAATCAGTAACTTCTTGTGTTGTAGTGCCGCCACCATCTAATTCCCCGACAAGATTAAGGGTGCAGGAATAAATCGTTGAAGTTAAATCAGAGACATTATAAAAGAATTTAACTAAATTAAAATTTCTAATACTGCCATTAAGAGGAGATTCAATTATAACAATCGGCAGATCTGAATCTAAGGTAGCATTTACTTCTATCTCTCTTGTTGAACTATTCCCAACATTACCAGAAGAATCGGTACAGTTTATCTGCCAGGTATAATTACCAAATTCAAGATTTCCAGCGATATTGTTAGTTGTATCTCTTAAGGGATTGGCTGCAGTTCCGACAACAACTTCTTCTGCGTAAAGACGGCATTCCAAAATAGCAGAAGCGTCAGAGACATTATAAAAAAAATCTATTTGGGGGCTATTGGAAACATATCCTGAAGGAGGATTAATCAATTGCACTATCGGCGGATCAGTTTCTTCAACCGTCTGACTGCAAAGGGTAAGATTAATAGTATAATTCACTGATGCTGAACTGAGCATGGTATTGTTAAAAACATCTCGGCAACGTACATAATAAGCATGATTGCCTTCTTCTTGAACGCCAAGATTATAACTATGGCCGATAGAATTTCCAGACATCTCTAAAGCTAAATCTTCAAAGCTCAGATCAAAAGCATCTAGCTTGCAGATTGCTGGTTCGTCAGTATTTGCTCTAGCGATGATAGGATTACAAGTAAGGCCACTGGGAGAAGTCCAAGTTACTGAGGGAGGAGAAGTGTCGTTTCCTGAACCGATATAGACTATGCCTGATTCCAGAAGCTCCAGCGGAATCCGATAAGTTCCTTTGGCTGAAGGGAAAGAACCTGCTAAGGTAGCCCGCGATAAAGCAGTGATGTCACTTACTCCATCAAAGATGGAAATCTTTAAAATTAATTGTGAACCGGTTACAATACTTTCCTGCACTCCTCCGGGAATGCTGATCCAAACAAATTTCTTGCTTCCTGGACTTAAAGAATAAACATCGTCAGCAGCTTTAGCTAATGATTTCACGGCATCTTCCGCCTGAGTCATCTTGATGTTTTCAGAAGATCTATTAGCAGCAAAATAAAAAATTGAAGTCAGTAAAACCAAAAGAAGACCGACTAGTACTATATACTCATAACTAGCTTGTCCTCTTTTCATTATTTAAATTAAGATGTTTTAATTATAAAATGGTTCTTTTTAATTTTAAAGTAGTGATTGGGAGATTATATCTTAATTTTATCTTAGGTTGTTGATGAAAAATCAATGAAAAGTCTGGAAAAATATTTTAAAAAAAAATAAAAAATCCCAACCACAGCAAGCTGAGGGGTATTTTTAATCAATCTTGGTCAATAAAACAAAGCCGTTGCAAGCAACGGGGTATAAGACCCAAGATGGAATTAAAACTGATGACAGTGCAAATTACTTTTCATAAAAAAGAACAATAACGCCCTTTAAAAAAAGTAAAGCTTTAAATAGGTCAACTTCTTACTTTCTGGTAATTGATTATTAAAAGTGAG
>JAHJDB010000042.1 GCA_018812765.1 Nanobdellota archaeon | reverse complement strand
GAATTGAGATTGAAGACGTTTTTAGTAGTGATAGGGGTTCTGCTTATTTACAGGCTTTACTTGATACTGAAGATGATCCTGAGATGATTATTTCAGTTTTAGAGTTCATTTCTGGTAAAAGAAGGAATGAGATAAAGAGTTTGACAGCGATTGACAAAAGTAATCAATGGCTGACGCGTTCTCAAAGTCCTAATAGGGCGTCTGGTTTCAATTATTTCAATTGTGCTTTCCTTGTCAATGGTTATATCAACACTTACATCAACCCAGCCTGCTCTCGTGGGGTGCTGTTGACCCCGTAGGGGCGCGTTAGAAAATTGAGTTTAATAAAAGTTATAAACATATTTCTTTTCTGTTTATTGTCCTGACTTGTCAGGGCCACAAGTCCATCCACCACGATTGCTTTTATAGAAGACAATCATAAAATTCAACTGCAACACTTAGTAGGCAACGAAAAGATGAAGCAGTGGTGCTCTTGAAAGATGTGATGGGCTAAATGACGAGGGCGACTGGTTTCAATTATAACAATAGTGAATTCCATGTCAATGGTAATAACAACACTAACAACAACCCAGCCTGCTCTCGTGGAATGACCCTGACTCAGAACAACCCATTCATGAAATCTTATCGAAATATATACCCTAAAGTTTGTAGTTCTGAGAACATTAATCTTGCCTGGAAAAAAGCACGAAAAAGGAAAACTCTTAAGCGGTATGTTGTTGATTTTGAAAAGGATATTGAAAATAACCTTAACATATTAAGAATAGAATTATTACTTCATTCTTACCGTCCCAAGCCATTAAGAACTTTCATATTAAGAGATCCTAAAACAAGAAAAATAAGTGTTAGTGATTTCCGTGACAGAATAGTGCACCAGGCCATTTGTAATGTTATTGAACCTATTTTTGAGAAATCTTTCATCTATGATTCTTATGCTAACAGAAAGGGGAAAGGCACTTTAACTGCAATTAAGAGGTTAGAGAAATTTCAGAGGAAGGTAAGCAAAAATAAGACCATAGTGAGAAAATCAAGTAGAAAAAATAATTTTCGTGGTTTCTATTTGAAAGGAGACATCAAAAGTTATTTTGATTCAATTGATCATAAAAGGTTGATTGAAATTATCTCAAGAAAAATAAAAGATAAAGAATTATTGTTTTTAATACAGAATATTATCTTAAATCATAATTCAAAAGATAAGGGTGAAGGGATGCCTTTAGGAAATCTAACTTCTCAATTTTTAGCGAATGTCTATCTTAATGAATTAGACCATTTTATAAAGTATCAACTTAAAGTGAAATACTATGTTAGATATGTCGATGATTTTGTAATTTTGCATAATGATAAAAATAAATTAGGTCTTTACAAAGAAAAAATTAACAATTTTCTTAAAACAGGTCTTCTTATCGAGCTGAACACAGATAAATCAAAGATAAAGCCATTATCAAGAGGAGTAGGATTTCTTGGATTCAGGATTTTTCATCATCACAGATTATTGAAGAAAAAGAGCACAAAGAGAATTTATAAAAAATTAGACCTGTTTGAAAAAAATTATAGTTCAAAGAAAATAGATTATGATTATGTTTACAATTCTTTTGAAGGCTGGATTGCTTATGTAAGGAATGCAAACACTTACAAATTACGAAAAAGAATATCTGAACTAATGGAGAATAGATTTCAGGGAGAGATTTCCACAAAAGAAATTAATGGATTAATTAAATTTCAAAATACAATCTTTCAATTCCAGAAATTTCTTTTTTTAGCAACTAGCATATAAGCGATATATATCCAGACCGTAGTCAAGAACAAGCCGTATACCAATAGATAAGTCATCAATGATAACCATGTCCTTCCGTAATTGGTGATCTTCTCTTTCACTAACTTAAACGAATAGACCATCACAAATAAGCTGATGGCCATCAAAGTTATAGCGATAGTGATCTTAAAGAAAGGCAGTTTCAAAATATTAAATTGGAAAGTATAATTCTTCAATAGGGTTATAATATCAAAATTAACGTCTTTTAAAGTAAGAAATAGTTGATAACCTTTTCTGATCAATGACTGCAGCATCGCTACTACTAAGATGATAGAGATAACTCCTGATGCCACAACAGTTGGCATCCTGACCATCCCAAAGTCGCCGTACTTTTTATTGAAAGCTAAGTTCCTATATCTGACGGTATTATCTACCGCCCCCTTATACCATCTGACTCTTTGCTTGAATAAGGTTTTCCAGCTTTTAGGAGCTTCTGTTTCCACAATCGTGTCAAAGGTCTGCAGGATCTTATAATGATGTTTTTGCAGCCTGATGGCAATCTCTAGATCTTCCGTGATTGTCGTCTCATCATAGCCACCTAAATCATTGATGATTTTAGTGCGATATACACTGAACGGTCCAGGAGTGACGTGGATGCAATGGAGTTTAGCGTTAAGGTAACGATAATACATGTTGATGATGTATTCACACCATTGGACTTTGCCCAAGATACTGCTTGGCTTTTTAACTTTAAGCAGCGGGCATACTGCCGCTACATCCTGATCTTCAAACATCGGGAGCATGATCCCTAAAGCGTCCGGATTTACAAATGAATCGGCATCAAGACAGGCAAAAAATTCTCCTTTGGCTTTTCTAAGCCCGTTATTCATGGCGTTGCCTTTACCTCTATTTTCTTGATTAATCAGAACAATGTTCCTGGCGGGATTAGTTTCCATAAATCCTGCAACGATCTCTTTAGTTCTATCAGTGGAACCGTCATTAACTACTATAATCTCCATCTTCTCAGAAGGATAATCTAAATCAACCAGAGACTGCAGGGTTTTTTCGATGGACTTTTCTTCGTTATATGCTGGAACGATGGTGGTGAAGAAAGGCTCTCTTTTAATTTTCTTGTTCACTTTTTCTTCGTTTGGAGAGTAGAGAACTAAGAGCCAGAAGACTGACAGGAACAGTAAGAGGAAATAGGTCGCGAATAGTACCGTATCCAGAAACGTTATGATCATAAAACCATCCTTTCTTTATTTTTCATCTAACTTTTAATAATCCTTAGTCACTATTATCAAAACAGGATCACTTGTTCATCCAGCATTTTCAGCGGATTCTTTTTTAAACTCCCATACTTCTGAACCTTCATGAGAATAAATTAATTTAAACCTTTCGTTTTTTAATAAGAACAAGAAGCCTTGTTCTTTGGGCAGTTCTTCTCTCATCTGTGGAGTAATATAAACAAAAGAAACTTTATTCTTTTCCAGAAGAGGAAAAAGATCTTGGATATAAGGGGCAGAAAAGATTAGTTGTACCGTTTCCGTCTTTTCTTCAGCATCAGGATCATTTAAGTAAAACAAGGGATCTCTTTTAGAAAAGTATTTGACATAATAACTATTTTCAGGAGCAGAAAGAACCACTGTATTCTCGGGAGTATTTTCTCTTATCCAGCTCAGAACTTTTTGATCAGATGGTGAGGGGCTTAATTCATTAACTCTATCTAAGAAGGTTAGCATCGAAAAAATCATCCCTAATAAAAGGATGATGAGAGTGAATCCTTTTAAGGAAGTCAAGACCCATTTATTTTCAAATAATTTTACAAACCCGACTGCAGCAAAAAATAACAGGATTAAGGAAAGGATAAATACAATTTCAGTATTGAATAAATAACCCGGGATAACTATCAGTAAAAGCAAATAAGCATAATAAAAATTCTTTTTCTTCCAAGTTACGAACAATCCCGTAATAGCAACCAAAACAGTAAAAAATCCTATTCCGTTAAGGCCTCCAAAATCAGAGATTAAATCAGGAAAGTATCTTTGTAGATGATATGGTCCGTTAAATAAGGGAGTTTTCAGAAACAGTTTGTTTAACAACATCACCCCTACTGTCATGGCTACAACTATAACCGGAAGTTGTTCTTTTTTCTCTTTATTTTCCCAAAAGTAGATCAATTGTAGTGACAGCAGGAAAATAGCGCTGGAAGTGTCAAAGAATGAGGCACTGATAAAAGGGATTAGTGAAAACAATCTTAGGGTCTTGTTCTTATTCATAATCAGCAGAAAGCCGAGAAGAGTTAATGATAAAAATAAGGAATAGGATGATAAAGTGATAAAGCTGTAAATAAACGTAGGAGACATAATTAAAAAAAGTATGAAAAAGAAAGATATGTTCTTGGGCAGCTCCATCTTTTCACAAAGTTTTGAAAGCAGGCCTAAAGATAAAAGGCTTAACAGCAAAGGTATGATTAAGATTAGGTTTTGAGGTATGACCGCAAGAAGCAATACTAAAGGGTTATAAGTATATTCTCCTTTCTCTATCAGATTCAGAAGATGATAACTTTCTCCACCTCCTAATACAGGTTTACCAACAAGGAAGTTTGACCAGGCTGAAAAAAAGAAGATTAGTATTATTAACGAGACAAAATATTTTTTTTGGTGTTTGAGAAGGTGCGAATAAATTTTGTTCTCCGGACTAAGAAAATCTTGGGAATCGGTCTCTTTTGCAGTTGTTTCTGCGGTCATTTTTTTTACTTTACCCTCTTGATTTCACATTTTACCAGATAGATTTTGCTTTCCCCTTTAAAAATGGGCTCAAAACAATTTCTGGTAGCGTAATTAATTTTTGTGATGCCATATTTCTCTTTAGCAGAAGGAGTAAATACGACATACCTTAAATTATATTCTTGTAATAAATCCAAAGCCAAGGTCTGGAAGGGAGTGGTGAAGAGAGCATTGATGTCTTTAGCTCTTTTTTCTACATCTTTTACCATCCGGAACTGGTTGTCCATCATGTTTTTTCTCTGGCTAAAATAAGTCACCAGATGTCCTTCTTCCAGAGTTGTCAACACCCCTGATTCTTTTGGAGTGTGGTCTTTTAACCATCTATAAGCTTCAATCTCTTCATTAGTAGGAGTATCCTGTTGCAGTGCTGAGCTGATTGCCGGAATAACGGTGGATAATAACAATAACAATACCGTTACAGGAAGGATTATCCGGTTATAGCCAGATAATTTTGTTTTGTTAAAATATGTTTCCATATCATTATAAAAAGAGGCAAATAAGATTGCTAGGATCACTCCAAAGAAAGCCAGTGACTGCTTGAACATTATCAATTTTAACCAAGTGAAAATTGTCGTTGCGATAACAAAGCTAATTAACAGAAAAGCTTTTTGATTTTTTAGATGGAATAGCGAATTATAGACTATATAGGCTCCGGTAAGAACAGGAATGATGCTTACCAGCAGCAAGGCTTGAGGAATAGAAAAAGTCGGGAAATATTCTGAGATGATATTGGAAGGGATATTCTGCCAGATGAAAGATATTCCTTTTCGTATAAATGAACTCTTAAAGAATAAAAATTGCACCCACAAGAAGAAAAACAGGGAAAAGATAATCACTTCAACCTCTGCTTTATTTGTTTTTTTATTTTCTATTTTTGAAAGCAGCAAATAAATTCCAAAACCGATTAAGACGAGAAATGCAGAGAAGCTTGTTAAGGAAAGCAGTAAGAAAGAGATGACATAAAGGTAAAGATGTTTTTTAGAGTTTATGTTCATGAAAGCATAGATAGTTAGAAAAGTTAAAGGTAAAGATAAGGTCTCTACAGTAAAGGAATTTGTGAAGAATAGTATTGGCAAAAACCCCGTAATCAAGCTTGATAACAAAGAGGCCGTCTCATTTTTGGTAATCTTTTTTGCCGTGAAGTAAGAAGTAATTGTTATTAAAGCTATCAAAATGTTCGGAATTATTTTAGTAATTACTATTGTTGGCAGAAATAAATCAAAGAAAGCCATCAAGTAATGGAAGAACGGTAAAAATAGCACTTCTCTGCCCCCGTATGAAAGAGGATCCTGGAATAAGGGGGTTCCTGTTTCTTTGATATGTTCTACATGGCGGAGATGATAATAAGATTCATAAGTAAGATTGGGGATTGAGAAGGCTAACACTAACCTTACAACTAATGTTATGATAAAAATAATTAAGAGTATTTTTTTATTCTTTTCCATATTTTTAAGAAAGAAAGGTTGTTTTGTTTTATAAATTATACTCCTTTAAGAATAAATTAATTTTTTATTAGATGGAATTTTTCCGAATAATCTCTCTATGCTAGAAATATTTATATTGACGGACTCTCAAAACAATCCATGGAAAAAATTTCTACCGGAGCAGGATTTTTAGATAACATGCTTGGAGGCGGTTATGATACAGATATCATTACGACCATTTTCGGTCCTTCTGGCGTAGGAAAGACTAATCTTTGTTTATTGGCAGCGGTAAAAGTTGCTGAGTCCGGAAAAAAAGTGATTTTTATAGACACAGAGGGAGGGATAGCTGTGGAAAGGATTAAACAGATCTCTCAGAATTATGAAGATATACTCAATAAGATTGCTTTCTTAAATCCAGTTAACTTTGAAGAGCAAAAAGATTCTTTTGAGATGCTTAAAGATCAGATTAATCCCAACATTGGAATGATTGTCGTTGATTCTATCTCCATGCTTTATCGCTTAGAATTAGGAAGAAGTGAAGAAGTTTATGAAGTGAACTCTTCTTTAGGAAGACAGATTGCTTATTTAGTGGAGATTGCTCGAAGGAAAAACATTCCTGTCTTGATAACTAACCAGGTTTATGCTGATTTTGATAATCGTGATGAAGTGAAAATGGTCGGCGGAGATCTGTTGAAGTACGGTTCTAAATGCCTTATTGAATTAAAAAAATTTCACAATTGCCGAGGTCTAATCTTGAGAAAACATCGTTCTTTGCCTGAAGGGAAAGAGCTAAGGTTTAAAATTGTAAAGAAGGGTTTAGAAGAATTCTAGAAAGCTTTTTAAATAACACTTGAAATCAAGCTCTTATAGCCAAAATCTTTCCTCTGAGTTGGGAAGATATAGCTGTGTGAGGCTAAAAAAAACACAGACAAGATATTTAATTCTTGTTTGTAATATATGGAGAAAAAAAATGGCAGAACAACAAGAAGATTTATTGATTGAATCAAACGAATATTTGAAATCAGGTATCCATATCGGTACTAAGTTCAAGAACAAGTACATGGCTAATTTTATCTATAAGACCAGACCAGATGGACTGAGCGTTTTAAACTTGAAAGAAATTGACCGAAGAATCAGGTTAGCTGTAAATCTTTTAGCAAATTACGAACCGAAAGACATCTTAATCCTAAGCAGAAGAGAAAACGGTTGGAAAGCCTTGAAGAAATTACATCAATTGACGGGAATAAAAGTTGTTACTGGAAGATATCCTCCTGGAATCATGACCAACACCAACCTGACCACCTTTACAGAACCAAAGATAATCATGGTCTGCGACCCTTGGACCGATAAAAATGCGGTACAGGATGCCATGAAGATAGGAGTACCGGTAATTGCGTTATGTGACACCAACAACCAAGCAAATGATCTGGATCTAGTCGTGCCTTGCAACAACAAAGGAAAGAAATCTGTCGGCTTGGTCTTTTACTTGATGGCTAGAGAATTAATGCAGAAGAAAGGTCTTCTTAAAGGAGACGAAAAGATGCCTGCTGAGATTGACGATTTTGTCGAAGAGTAAGTTATATAAACTTTCTTTCTTTTTATTAATTTATAATGGTCAACTGGGAAATAACTACGGAAGCAAAAATTTTACCTAAATTAAAGAACCCTATTTTTATTGAAGGTCTTCCAGGAATAGGCAACGTAGGCAAGATTGCCGTAGATTTTTTGATTGAAGAATTAGGAGCAAAAAAGCTCTATTCTTTCTTTTCGCATAAGTTTCCTCATTCTGTTTTTGTAAATGAAAAAAACTTGATTGACATGCCGAAGCTAGAAGTCTATTATAAAAAATATGATAAAGGAAACAAGAGAGACATTTTATTGTTGACTGGAGACATCCAGCCGATAGATGAAGAGAGCTGTTATTCTTTTTGTGAGGAAATCATTAAGATTGTTAAACATTACAAATGCAGCGAGATGATCACTACTGGGGGAATAGGACTTCATAATGTTCCTGAGAAGCCCAGGGTTTTTTGTACCAGTAATGATTCGAAATTATTAAAAGAATACGTTCAGAAAGGGATACTGACAGAAAAAAATATTTTTGGAGTTGTCGGACCTATCGTAGGTGTTTCAGGAATCCTGCTTGGTTTAGGCAAGAGAAGAAAAGTTAAAGGTGTCTCGCTATTGGCGGAAACTTTCGGTAATCCCCTCTATTTAGGGATAAAGGGAGCAAAAGAGATCTTACGTGTTCTGGAAAAGAAGTTTAAGTATGGAGTTGATCTGAAAAAGATGAGCAAGGAGATTATCGAGGTTGAGAATGAGCTGGCCAGAAAAACAGCAGAATGGTTCTCTGAAGAACTTTCCACCAGAGCCGGCGCAAAAGCCAAGAATAATGAAGTCAATTATATTGGATAGATAAAGTCACTCTCTAGAATTTCTTTAAGTCAATTTTTAAAACTGCTGTTAAAATTCAGTTAATTTTTTATGCCCGCAATGATAGATGATCGTCGTATTACCTTCACTCCCCCCAACTTTTTCAGTCGTTAAAAAACGCCCTTCTTTTAACTTGTTTATTCTTCTTTGAAAACTTTTGTAGCATAATTCTCCGCCCATCTCAGCATAAGCCGCAAAGATGTCCCCAATTTTTTTACCGGAATAATCCTTCACTAGATCCAAGATTACTCTTAAGTCTTCTTCTAATCCTTCTTTCGGTTTAATGTAAAAATTATCGACTTTCTTTATCGCTTCAGCGGCATGGGCCAAGGTAACTTTTATGGAGCTGCTCTCTTCTGCGATATTACCTGTTTCTTTCATCAAGTACAAGCCGACCCGGACATCATTTGTTTCTGTACATTTTTCCACCAGCTCTTTGAAAGCTTCCTCTTCCCAGCAATTGTTTACGAAAGCATATTCCATCCTCTGTTTAAGGATTCCGGTAATCTCTCCTTCTGAATAAGACCGGAAATGCAGAAATTCCGGACTTAATCTGCTTCTAATCCGTTCATCCAGTTCTGAATAACTGTCTCGGTAATTAGTGATTAGAAAAATTGATTTTCGGTAGATGTCTTCAAGGATGGTGTACAAAAAATCCATCTCTTCAAGCTTGTCGATCTCGTCAAAGACGAACACGGCGCTGCTTTTGTTCAGCTTGGCCTTAATCAAGGCGAACAAATCGGTAGTTTTTTTATTCTGTAAAAATTTGTGGCCTAAATCTTCACAGATCCTGCTGAAGATCTTAAAAGTAGTATTTTCTTTCCAGCAATTGATATAAATGGTTGTAACTTCATCGGTTTCTTCTTCTAGCTCCTTTAGGACATGTTTACAGGCAGCAGTTTTTCCAATCCCTGGAGCGCCGTAGATAAAAAGGTGTCTTCCGTTATGTCCTTGCAACAATGGCCTGATAGCAGTAGCGAAACGCATCTGTTCGTTTTCCCTGTACTTGATGATTTTAGGCTGGAAATCATAATCTAAGACAACACTGTCTCTAAATAAGGTTTCACCGCTTCTTAACATATCTTTAAACAAGGACATATCTTTAAAAGAGAAGTATTCTATTTATATTGTTTTTGTAAATGCAGAACAAACTTTTTCGAGATAGTTGAATTCTTGAATCCAATTTAAGCAATTTTAAATTTTTAAGAGGTTATTTTTCTTATTAAATAAATTATTATACTACAATAACACTACAATCATAATTCTATTATCACACTTCCACAAAGCTTAAAAACGGTTTTTCTTAACGATGTTTTACAATGAAAACGACAAGAATAATTGTGTTTGTTTTGGTAATATTGATGTTTTTACTTACTGCCTGTAGTTTGTATTCTCCTACTGGGAATACAGTTGTAACAGATGATAGCTGCAAGGCTTTAGAGAGCAGTCCGGCAAAAGATAATTGTTATGCTGAAAATCTAAAATGCAGCAAGGTTGAAAATGGAATTTTGAGAGATTCTTGTGTAGCCGAGCTGGCTAAAGCTAAGAAAGATATAGAAGTATGTAATCTGATCCAGTCCTCTACAACTAAAGGCTACTGCCAGCAATTATTAGCAATAGAATTTAATGACGAGAGTCAATGTCTTAAGATCTCAGATGAACATTGGCAGGATACTTGCTTATACAACCTTGGTTTAAATAATAATAATGAAAATTATTGTTTGTTAATTTTTAACGAAAAGCCTCGAAGGGAATGCTTGTCAAAAGTAGCTTTGGCTACAGAAAAAGAAGAGGTCTGTGAACTTCTGGATTATGACACCAGAGAGGATTGCTTATTTGAACTGGCTAAAAAGACCACTGATGCTAATCTTTGTGATAAGATGAGCAAATCAGTAAATTCTAGCTCTTGTAGACTGAAGTTGGCTAAACTGACTGGAGATGACAAAATCTGTGCTGGCATTAAGATTAGCGTTATCAAAGAAGAGTGCACTCGCTTTTTTTTAGGCCGTTAGAACAGGTGTCATAATCCTCATTTTTTTCCTTTCTTCTAATTTTTTCTTCTAATTTTTATTTGATATTTTCAGATAAAAAAATTACTAACAACATTAAAAAAAGTTATAAGAAAAATTTATTATTCTTGTTTCACTGATGGTTCTTCTTGTTCCAGTTAAACTTTCTTAACGTGGCACTATCCCCATATCCGCACGAAGAACATTTCTTTTTTCTCATGTGGTAAGCATGGCTACCGCATCTTCTACATGGAATGTGGCTCTTTTTGCCACTCTTCTTACCCATGCTTGACGTTCCTTTTGTCATTTTTCAGTAAAATTGGATTTATATTTCTGGTGTAAGAATGGTGATGGTATCTCCGCGGATGAATACTGTTCCCAGTTTTCTTTTAAGCTCTCCGTTGACACGCTCTTCTGCTTCTTCTAACACCACATTGATATGAATATCAAAAGCCTTCAGCTTTCCTGCGTAACTGTGTCCATTCTTTAAGTCTACAAGCACTTTCTTATTTCTTGCTGCGTTTAATGTATCTAATGGTCTTAATGCTTCCATGTTAATTACAACACCCCCTGTGTGAGTTATATTGAATTAATGAGGGTGGTTTATAAAAGTTTCTACAATTTTGGATGGAATCCGGGGTTACTTAACATAATTAACATGAATTTTTGAAAACCAGATGATAACATCAGACCACCATCAATCGCTTCTGCTCAAGTACTTCTACTTAACTTCTACTTAACTTCTTAGTTGCTCTT
>JAHJDB010000041.1 GCA_018812765.1 Nanobdellota archaeon | reverse complement strand
TATTCTTATATAATATAATATTATTTATCGTCGATAAAACCACAAAAAAACCTGTTAAAACAAAGGTGGAATTAGTTTAAATTTAATTCGTTATTGGATAAAATGATTGAAAACCCAGAAAATAAACTTGGAAACACAGCTTCAGGTGTTAAGAAAGAATCAACCTATGGGGCAGCTCAGATTACTGTTCTTGAAGGTCTAGAAGCTGTCCGTAAAAGGCCGGGGATGTATGTTGGAGATACCAGTATAAGAGGATTACATCAATTAGTCTACGAGATTGTAGATAATTCTATTGACGAAGCTCTGGCAGGTTATTGTAAAAAAATTAAGGTAATCATCCATCCCGACAATTCTATCACTGTATTTGATGATGGAAGAGGAATCCCTACTGACAGGCATCCTCAACTTGGAATTCCTGCTGTACAAGTAGCCTTAACAAAATTACACGCCGGAGGTAAATTTGATAAAAGCAGCTATAAAGTTTCGGGAGGATTGCACGGAGTAGGTATAAGCGTAGTAAACGCATTATCTATTCAGTTAGACATTCAGATTAAAAGAGACGGCAAGATTCATTACCAAAGATATTCTCAAGGAAAACCCCTCACTGAATTACAAGTTACAGGAAATACTTCTGAAACAGGCACCGTCGTTCATTTTAAGCCTGATCCAGAGATCTTTAAAGAAGGAATCTATCATTACGACATCTTAGCTAAAAGGCTCAGAGAACTAGCTTTCCTAAATAAGGGGATTGAAATTGAATTAGTTGATGATAGAGAAGAAAATAAAAATGATTTCTTCAAATATGAAGGAGGTATCAAAGAGTTTGTTGAATATGTTGATCAAAACAAAAGCCCTTTACACAAAGTAATCTGTTTTGAAAAAGAAAAAGAAGACATTGTTGTTGAGATTGCTTTAAGATATAACTCCAGCTACCAAGAAAATGTTTTCTCTTACACTAACAACATTAATACTCTTGAAGGAGGAACCCATCTATCTGGATTTAAAGCAGCATTGACCAGAGTCTTAAACAATTTTGCCAAAAAGATTAGTAATGGTAAAGCGATGAAACTTACTGGAGAAGATGTTAAGGAAGGATTAACTGCTGTTATCTCTGTAAAGGTTCAAGAACCGCTGTTTGAAGGCCAAACTAAGACAAAGTTAGGAAACAGCGAAGTTTATGGTGTTGTTAGTTCTATAACTAATGATGAGTTAACCACTTTCTTTGAAGAAAATCCAGACATTATAAAAAATATTGTTAGTAAAAGCTTAGACGCAGCCAGAGCCAGAGAAGCAGCAAGGAAAGCAAGAGAGCTTACTAGAAGAAAAGGGGCTTTAGATGGTGCTGGATTGCCTGGAAAGCTTGCTGATTGCAGTAATAAAGACCCTCATAAGTGTGAGTTATACATTGTAGAAGGAGACTCAGCGGGCGGTTGTTTTTCAGGAGATACAGAAGTCGCCCTTGTTGACGGTAGAAATCTTTCCTTTAAAGAATTAGTTGAGGAGTATAAACTTGGAAAAAGAAATTTCTGTTATAACATTAAAAAAGACGGAACAATTGGTTTTGAAGAGATTAAAAACCCCCGGATTACAAAGAAAAATGCTCCAGTAATTAGAATTATTCTTGATAATAGAAGGGAAATTACCTGTACTTCTGATCATCAATTTATGCTGCGGAATGGAACATATAAGAAAGCAAAAGACCTTGAATCGACAGATTCTTTAATGCCGCTGCGAAGACAATTATCACAAAAAGGGAAAAAAATCACTGTTGAAGGGTATGAAATGGTTTATGATCCCGGACAGCATCGATGGGTGTTCAGCCACCTTCTTGCTGACGAATGGAACATTAAAAAGAATATTTATTTGCCAGAATCAGGAGTGCATCGACATCATATTGATTTCAATAAACTGAATAATAATCCTACTAACATTGCAAGATTAACAAATAAAGAACATTTGAAATTACACCGAAAACATATCAGTAAAACCCTACACACCTCCGAAGTTAAAGAAAAATGCAGAGCATTAAGACAAACCACGGAGTTTAAACAAATGATGAGCAAGAGGATGAAAGAGCCTCAAACAAGAAAAATACTAAGCGAACAAGCAAAAAAACAATGGGAAAATCAAGAATACAAAGAGTTTATGAAAAATAAATTTTCAGAATTTTATCATCAAAATGAAGAATACCGCACAGAAAACAACAAACTCCTTAATAGATTACAGCAACAGTATTGGAGCAATGATAAAAATCGCAAGGAACGGTCAGAATTAATTAAAAAATATTTCAGAGACCATCCTGAAAAAAGAAGATTATTGTCAGAGTCAGCCAAAAATCAATGGCAAAATGAAAAATTACAAAAGTGGAGAAGTGAAAAAACCAAACAACAATGGACACCTGAATTCAGAGCGAAAAGAAAAGAAGCATATGATAAAACTTATTTCATAGAAACATTGAAAGCGTTACGTAAAGTATATGATAAATGTGGAAAAATAGATCTAGACGCATACACAAAACTAAGAAAAGCAAGCAAGAATAAAAATTTATTAAAGTTTAATACTTTTACTCAAAAATATTTTTGGGATAATCCTATAGAAGCAGTTGAAGCGGTTAAAAATTTTAATCATAAAATAAAAAAAATCATAACATTAGAACAAAAAATAGATGTTTATGATTTAGAAGTACCCCTTACACATAATTTTGCTTTAGCTTCAGGGGTATTCGTACATAACAGCGCAAAACAAGGTAGAAACCGTGAATTTCAAGCGATCCTGCCTTTAAGAGGAAAAATTCTAAACGTAGAAAAAGCCAGATTACATAAGATTATGGAAAATAAAGAGATCATCGCCATGATCACTGCTTTAGGTACGGGAGTTGGAGATGAGTTTAATTTAAATAAGTTAAGATACGACAGAATCATAATCATGACTGATGCCGATATTGATGGATCGCATATCATGACTTTACTACTTACATTCTTTTATAGATACATGAAAACTTTAGTTGAAGAAGGTCATATTTATATTGCCATGCCCCCCTTGTACAGGATACAAAAAGGAAAGCAGAGTAATTATGTTTATTCTGATGCAGAAAAAGATAAGTTTGTTAAAGAAATGGGCGATAATCTCTCTATCCAAAGATATAAAGGTCTTGGAGAGATGAACCCTACACAATTATGGGATACCACTATGGATCCTGAAGTTAGGACCTTAAAAAAAGTAACTGTTGAAGATGCAGTTAATGCTGACCAAATGTTCACAATCTTGATGGGGGATGAAGTTGAACCCAGAAGAAAATTTATAGAAGAGAATGCTAAAGAGGTAGTTAATTTAGATGTATAGGAGGAAAAAAAATGCCAGGATTTAACAAAGAATTGGACAAAGAACTGTTCTCAGAAGCCGTAGACTTTGAGAAAACTAAGATAACTGTGTCCGTATTTGCATACAATGAAGGTACCCCTAAGCTGCAGATTGTAAGACAAAATAAGAATGCTAGCGGCGAACCTATGTTTGCAAAACTCGGAAGGATGAACAAAGAAGAAGTTCTAGCTGTCCTTCCATTAATAGAAAAAGCTAAGAAATACCTTTAATAAAGCAAGAAACTCCTAAAGTCAATCTAGTCAATTTTATTGACTTTATCAGTAAGCTCTTGTTGGTTTTATCTATTTATTAGATGTTGTCAGATTTTAATGTGTCATGAAACAACTGATAGTATTTATTTCGCTTTTTTTAATGCCGTAATTCTGGAATAAAAAAATTTTATAAAACTAATGATGACTTTTAGTTGAATTGTTTTTGAGAAAATAAACGATTTACTTAAAAAATCAAGTTTATTTATCTAAAGCTTTAAACTAGTAACTTTGCTTACTCCATCTTTCATGCTTACTCCAAATAAGGTGTCAGCTTCAGAGATCAAAGAATCGTTGTGTGAAATAATTATGTACTGTGCCCTATCAGCATAATTCCTGATTAGCTTTGACAGGATTTCAGAGTTATGCTTATCTAAAGCAGCATCAATTTCATCTAAAACATAAAATGAAGCTGGCTGGTATTCTTGGATAGCAAAAATAAAGGATAGAGCCGTCAAAGTTTTCTCTCCCCCCGACAAGGATTTAATATCCATGAAACGATTACCGGTGAATTTTACTTTTATGGAAAGTCCGCCCTCAAAAATGTTCTCAGGATTCTCTAATTGCAGGTAAGCTTTCCCTTTCTTGAAAAGGTTGCCAAAAATTTTCTGGAAATTTTCATTAGCTTGATTGAAAGTTTTCATGAAATGTTCCTTCTTCTTTGATTCAATCTCGTTCATTAAAGTCATGATTTCTACTTTTTCTGTTTCAAGACTGGTTTTCTTTCCCATTAATTTGTTGAATTCTCTTTCCACAACTTCATAAATCTCTAGCGCCTTCATGTTCACAGCAGACATCTGAGCAAGCATAACCTCAAATTTATTGATAGCTTGTTGAAGCTCTTCTTTATTCTTATCCTTAAAAATCTCAACATCCTTATATCTATTAAACTCTTCATATAATCCAGCCAGTCTGGCTTTAACTTCAGCATTCTTTAAAGAGATTAGATTAACTTCTCTCTCAGATTCACGAACTTTTTCTCGCAAAGATTCAACTTCATTTTCAGATTTATTTATTTCTGAACTTAACTTTTCTCTCTGATTAAATAATTCCTTGTATTTGGAATAAAATTCTTTACTTTCTTTTTCTTTCTCAGAAAGTTCAGTTTCCTTCTTCTTTACTTTTTTCTCCAGCTCTTTTATTTCCACAAGGAATTGCTGTTCTTCTTTGTCATGCTGTTTGAAAATCTCTTTAAACTTCTCTCTTTCTGGACCGATCATCTGCTCCATTTGAATTGTAATATTTTTCAGCTCGTTCTGAAGATGCAAAAGTTCTTCCCGAGATTTCTGCCTAGACTCTTCAAAAGCACTAAGCTGAGCAAGCAGCCGAGGATTCCTTAACTGGCTTACTTCTGATCTTAACATGTTTTTCTTGGATTTAAGGTTAGCAAGTTCCTGATTAATCCTACTAATATCTCTCTGTACATTTGAAAGTTCTGACTCCACATCCTTAAGCCTAGTCTTCAGCTCTTTCTTAACTTCCCCAGAAGCATCTAAATCATCCGTATCTAAGTGTAAAGTTTTTTCTAGCTTAATTATTTCTCCTTCTAATTCTGCTTTCTTGTTTCTAAGAGAAGATATCTCCTCCATGTTAGCATCTCTTTTCATTTCAACATTAGCAAAAACACTTTGAATCTCAGCAATCTCTTTATCTAGTTTCTCCAGCTCTTCCATGGAATCCTTTTCCTGGAACCCTAACGAAGATTTTTTAGTGATAAATCCACCTTTCATTACCCCGCTTGCTTCAGCAATGCTGCCGTCTAAAGTGGCCATCTTTATTTTACCAATCCCAATCTGTCTAGCTGTATCGATAGTATCAACAACAAGAGTTTTTCCAAAAACGTAAGAGAAAGCTTTCTTATACTGTGATTTAAACGAAATTAAATTGAGAGCGAAATCATGAACCCCTTTATTTTTAAGCATTTTTTGATCATCACCAGAGATGTCTTGATACTTGATCTTATTTAACGGAATAAATGAAGCAGAACCAAGCTTGTTGCTCTTAAGATATTTAATACATTCAGCAGCAGTCTTATCTTCATCAACAACTATATTCTGCATCTTGCCGCCAGCACAAGTTTCTAAAGCCAAAGCATACTCTCTTTTAGTCTGTCCAAGCTCAGCTATAGTTCCATAGACACCACCAAATTTTTTCCTATTGTCAAGAATACTTTTTACAGCTAAGTTACTGGCAAGACCTGCTTTGATGGTAAGATTCTTAGCTGATGATTTAGCATGCAGCTCCTGTAATTCTGCTAATTTTCTTCTGGCATTACCTAGTTGAGAAGCAAAACTGCTGTCTTGATCTAAACAAGTGTTCAATCTTAAAGTAGAAGCCTTAAAATCATTTTTGTACTGCTGTAAAGTGTTAATCTGCTCTTTATTTTCTTTTTTAACTTCTTTAACTTTCCTGATTTGTTCATCGATTGATTCTAATTTATACTCTATCCGATCTTTCTCTCTCAAAAGTTCCTGTTGTTTTACTCTGATCTGTTGAACTTCTTCCTGCTTCTCTTCGATTAGCTGGTCTTTTTCTTCAATCTCAACTTCAAGTTCTTGAGAAGATTCAATCTTATTTTTTTTCTTGAATTGAGCAATTGCCTCTTCCAAGGATTCTAATTCTTTTTGTTTCCTTTGAATATTTAACCTGATTTCCTGATCATTCTTTGAATGTAAAGAACTTTTTTCTTCTAGTTCCTTAATCTCAATATTAATCTGGTCTTTCCTCTGATTGATCTTATTAATCTCATCTTTCAGGGTTGAAATTCTAGTTTTGTCTTGAGCGAGAATAACCTTTAAATCCTCAATCTCCCGATGAACTTTCAGTTGTTCCTTCTCGCCCTTCTGTTCAATTTGGTGGTTAATACTTTCAACACTTTTTTTGTGTTCAACTATATCTTCTTTAAGCTTACTTACTTTTTCGTTGAAAGAATCTATCTTTTTCTGGCTGCCACTAGATTCAGAATCATACTTCTCTTTTACCTCTTCCCTTTCGGTTATCTGTAGATGCAAAAAAGTTGCCTTGTTTGAATCAATCTGATCTTTCAGCTCTTTAAATTTTAAAGCCTGATCACGATCTTTTTTTAACTCTTTAAGATAAGTCTTTCTTTCTTTAAGAATAATATCTGCATTGTTAAGCTTCTCTTCAACTTTAGTTAACTCTAACAAAGCTTTATGTTTCTTGTCTTCATATACAGAAACATCGCTAATCTCTTCAATGATTTTTCTTCTCTCGACAGGATGCAAGTCTACAAATCTAGTTATATCTCCTTGAAGGATGATGTTATAACCGTTAGGATTTATGTGAGCTACAGAAAGAAGGTCGATAACTTCTGAACGAGTCTTTTTTTTACCATTAATTCGGTAGATGCTATTCCCATCTTTTTTAAGAGTCCTATTTACAACAACTTCGGCTCCCTCAACAGGAAAGATCTTACTTTTGTTACAGAACGCTATTTCTACCGAACCTGCAGAAGAAGGTTTCTTATCTTTACCTCCGTTAAAAATCAAGTTAGCTGCCTTTTCTGCCCGCATAGATTTGGCTGAAATTCTTCCCAAGACGAAGCAAAGAGCATCTCCTACGTTAGATTTTCCCGAACCGTTTGGACCAAGAATACAGTTAAATTTCTCTTCAAAAGGAATGTCTGTCTTATGGGCAAAACTTTTGAATCCGTGGATTGTAATACGGTTTATAATTGTCATACTAAATCTCTCCAATAAGTATTAATGCCTCTTCTAGGATGAATTTCCACCCTCTTTTTATATGTTTTGAATGTTTCATTTTTGGTTTATAAAGGTTACTATTATAAAATACCTGTAACTGTTTAATGATTAAAAATATTTATATTTGTAGTCTTAAATCTTATAAACACTTAAGAGGTGAATTAAGATGAAAAAAACTCTGGCTGGGTTAGGATTGATTGTCGCTCTTTTTACGGGTTATGATAACCAAAGCAAAGCTGAAAATAAAGAGATTGAGATTTCCGGGCTTCCTTTAAGTGCTAAAGTGGCTGTAGCCGGAACCTGTTCCGGGATGGCTGGATATATGTCAACGGTATTAGATGTTAACGGTAAAGCCGTGATTGCAAGATTATACAAGGAAGGAGACGTGAGCTATGTCGTTGATGCCGCTGCCTTGATCCAATCAGAGATTGATGATAAGGATAACGAAAAAGTTAAACTGAAAGGACGTTACAACGATGATCAGCTGTTTATAATCAAAAGCATCGAAGCAAATAATGTAAAGATGTACTTTTAATCCTTAGTAAGTCTCTTAAACGAGACTTTATTCTTTTTGTTTATTCTTTTTTATTCCTAGAAATGAAGTGATTTGGTTACTGAAACTCTGCTTTTAACTTCATTAAAAATTTCTTCCCTGATTATTATATTTTACTGCCCAACTTTAATAAACATCTTCTTTGATCTCTTCCTTTCTAGTGATCTTCCTACTAGCCTTGTGAGCTAGATGTAGAGGTTCAGGCAACTTATGGGGGAAAATTATAATTTTAGGGATCAAATTCAATACCGTGCCTAAAGAGACCTGATGACCTGGAGAAACGTAGATTGGTTTAGCATGCTCTTTGGTTTTGATCTCAAAACCGACTACCTCATTGTTAAGAATTATCTTTCCTTTCTCGATGTTCCCGAGCATTAATTTATTCTGCACCCCGATGGTAGGAACATTTAAAGCCAAGCCCAGATGAGAAGCGATGCCAATCTTTCGAGGATGAAGTATTCCTGGACCTTTTACCAGCAAGATGTCTGGCTCTTCATCAAGCTTATTATAAGCCTCGATCATCGCAGGCATCTCTCTATAAGCAAGAAAACCGGGCTTATAAGGCAAAGGATTATCTAAAAGATAAGTCTTATTTTCTATTAATTTTAAAGAAGGGAATTCACAGACGGTAACAGAAGCCATCAGTTGGTTGCCAAACTGCAGGCAGCTGATTCCACCGATTGTTTTTACTTTAGAAAAGGTATCGTTTAAACTGATTTTTCCAGCGAGTTTAAACTGTTCTTTTTTTAATTCTAATACATCCATTTTTTATTACCTAATATTTCTCGTCATAAGAACCATAACCCTTAAAATAAAACTCTGGATTCATGATTAAATCAAATTTTCCATTCGCTGTATTAAGATACAATTCAGCCACATGATTCAGAGGAGACCAAGAAAATTTAACATTTCTAAACTTAGCACTTAATTCTTGTTCAACAATCCTTTTACTATTTTGGATTGATTCATTTTCCCCACCGATACATTCAAAACCCGTCAAACTGCCCCCAGCAACATAACAAACTAATCCCGAGATATCTCTGAAATTATTACCTGATTTTTCTTCAACAAGCTGCAAAAAATCTCTTAAATGATTTGTCGCTTCCGGTGCCGGATCGTGAACCATGTATCCTAATTTGTTCTTTTGATCGTAAGCGGCCACAGCTACGCAGGGACCTAAGCCACCAGAATAAAGAATTTTAGGCGATGCCGCTGCTTTGATGTCTCCTACTTCTAATTCGATTATTTTTTCTTCCATTTGCACTCACCAGTTTTTAAATTTTTTAAAAAAATAAAAAAAACAGAAATTACCACATACAACTAGTATCGTAGTTTCCTTCTGAAAAATAAATCCCCATCTTAGGAGTGCTTGTTCCTTCAAAATCTACTGGGTAAAGCTTTACTGATTTTCTAAGTAATTTAGCTTCTTCTTCAGCAGGATTTCCTAATCTGATTCTTGCGCTTCTAACACTATCAGCCATTCTTTCAAGAGTGTTTTCAATTGTATTATTCATTTTAATTACCTCATTTCTTGATAAATATCATGAATAAAGCCTATTTATAAAGGTTTCTATTAATTACTACTATCTGGTGGATACTTTATTTTGCAAACTTTTAAATAATTTTCTATTCTATTAACTCTATGCCTCAAAAAAAAGATTGGTGGTGGGGGAGATCAGCAAGCATAGATCTTCATGGCTGTAACCACAATCTAATTAAGAACCCTAAAGAAATCAAAAAATTTGTTTGCGCTATAGTAAAAGAACTAAAAATGAAACGAGTCGGGCCTCCCAAAATAAAGAGGTTTGGGCATGGGAAGTTAAGAGGGTACTCAATGATGCAATTTATTGAAACTAGCACAATCATAAGCCATTTTGATGAGCAAGGGGATAGAGCTTTCATAGACGTTTTTAGTTGTAAGACTTATAACCCCAAAAAGACAGCTAAATTCTGCAAAGATTTCTTTAAAGCAGACAAGTACACTTTGTACGTTGAAGAAAGAAAATAATTAAGTAGATTAACCTTAAAATTTATTAAAGGTAACTTTTAACAAGCACAGAAAGATATTTATAATCAGCACCATTTACAATACTGTTAAAAGAGGTGTAATTTATTTGATACTTAGAGAACAAGACAAGCATTTCTTATCATCTTTGTACTCTGCTGTAGCAATAATTTTTGTTTGGAAAGGCTTATGGGAAGGATTATACGAGATTCCTTACATCGGCGATTCTTTTGTATTTCTGTTCATCGGTTTTGCCATGCTTACCTTTTCGGGGCTCATCTTTAAGGAATTCGATCCTTTAGGAGGGGTTGAAAAAGCAATCCATAAAACTGTAACAACTATACAAAAACATCCGGATAAAAAAAATTTTAAGTTAAAATACCATGATAAATCTCTCAAGAAAGACATCTTGATTGATGCTGAAAGATTAAAAAAAATGGAAAAAGGGATCCTTATAGTGCGGCATAAAAACAGAAATCAGGAAGTCTTTATCCCTATTCACAGATTAACTGAAGTTACTTATAAAGGAAAAACCAGCTGGAAACTATAAAAAAGACAGATTGAAGAAAGACAAATTAAAGAGGCAGATTGATGTTTAACTTTGAAAAAATAAAAAAATATTTTTGGTACCTGTTCGGGGTGATGGGCGTAGTTTTTTTCTGGGCCGGAGTCTGGGATGGAATCGGTACTCTTTCTTATCTCCAAAATCCCCTGATTAGTTTAATAGTTGGACTAGTAATGTTATCCTTATCCGGTTTAATCTTTAAAGGAACAAGCCCTTTCTGGGAAAAAGGAGATCCGGTTGGAGCTGTACTCCATAAAGTGCATACCCATCCAAAAAAACATGAATTCCATATTAAATACTATGACAAGATCAAAAAGAAACTGATTCTTCTCGAAGCTAAAAAGATAAAAAATATTGAAAAAGACACCTTGGTATTTTTAGAAAAAGGTAAAAAAGAAGTATTTATTCCCTTTCATCGTGTTGAAGAAATTTTACATAAAAATAAAACCCATTGGAAAAAATAAAACTTTCAACACGGCAAAATTAATTGAAGGTTAAAACTAATAAACATGAAATTTTTTAACAAAAAACTTTGGAACAAAAAAGGAGTTACCCCTCTGATGGCAACTCTGTTGCTGATATCTTTTGCAGTAGCTTTAGGTGTAGTAATCATGAATTTTGGAAGAGCGCAAGTAGAATCAGAGGCAGAATGTCCTGTAAACATCGGTTTACAACTGTCTGTGGTCAGTAAAATAGAACAAGTCTGTTATAATTCTGGTGAGAACGATCTTTTTTTTACTGTTGAAAACGGAGTGAATACAGAAGTAGATGGCTTGATCGTAAACATCATCGGAACAGAAAAAGCAGAAACTTTTGAAATGCCTGAAACAAGGATAGGTAAAGCGGGAGTTTATTTGGGTCATGTTAGCTATGATCAATCTGTGTCAGGAGAGATTAGACAAGTAAAGATATCTCCAAAAGTTAAATTATACGAAGAAGAAGAGATTTGCGTTGATCAAGCCATAGTTCTTGAAGAGATTAAAGAATGTTAAGTTCTCAAAATTAATTATTCGATTATTTCAAAAGTTTCAAATTCGTTTTTAGATTTACTCCACTCCACTTTAACTTCATCTATCCTTGCTACTATAGGGCCAGCCTTACAAAACTTCAGCATTTTTTCCAGCCTTTCTTTTTCTCCTTCAAAAACAGCTTCAACAGAACCATCCTTAGAATTCCTGACCCACCCTTTAAGATCGTAGATAAAAGCTTTCTCTCTGATATTATGCCTGAAGAAAACTCCCTGCACATGTCCTTTAATCTTTATACGAAGACGTTTTTTCATGATTAAGATTAAAATCACAGTTCTATTTATTTGTTATGCTTCAGAGGAATTTTATGAAACCTTAGCCGTCTGGGTCATGTTTGTCATCGTTTATCGCAAATAAACATGACTTGACCAGACGGAAGATATCATGTTCTTATACAAAGTATAGGGTTATGGTCTCTGTAGTAGGATAGGGTTTCGGATTAGCCGCTTCAGAAAAAAGAAAAATAATGGAGAATCGAACTATTAGATCAATTCTTTTTTTTCGCATTTAACAATATCTTCAAAAAATCTTACGACGGTGCTGGTATAATCTGGGCCTGATTTGAACTTGTGAATCAGGATGCCGTCTGCACCAGATTCATATTCTACTACTCCTACACCCTTAGCATAAAGACTTGGGCTGGTGTTGATGCTTTCATAATCATCGCGAGAAACAACTACTCCCGGACCGGTTTTTCCGTCTGTAATTTTTACTCCTTCCGCAAAAAGGCTGACTTCATATTTACGGCTTAAATTGTTTGAATTGAAAACTACTTCTTCTGATTCAATCAAATTGTTCCCTGTTGCAGTTAGATTAGCTTCCTTAGTAAGGACTCCTGCTCCGGCTAAATAGATAAAAGCCCAATTAGAGACCAGGTCTATTTCTCCAACATACAAACGTGAACCGTCATGAAGCTTAACGACATCTTCTTGCTCTACTTCAAATGAGCCATAATCATCATTGCTATTATTATAAGACAAAGTTACTCTGTTAGGATCTTCAAGAAAATTTAAGGCATAAATACCTGTTTTTATCCCGTCAACTTCAAACACAGTTATGTTATTTTTCATTACCCCGTTAGCTTCTGCTCGGATTTTACATTCCAAAACGGAAGCGACTTCTTCGTCCGGGACGGTGTCTTCTGATGCTCCCTTAGCGCAACCGCTCATTGCTGCAATTCCAACAGCAGTTGCGGCAATCATTGTAAATAAATTATTTTTTACCATGAAAAACAACACCAAAGGGATATTTTATAAAGTTTTCTGGTGATTTTGTCAAACCTTACCACATCTTAACTTAAAATTAAAACTTGACTGTGCTGATTCAGAAAAACAAGGGAGTAAAATAGACTTCTACAATTACTGCAAATAACAACACCCCTATGCTAATCAAGAACAAGAACAAAGTATCCTTGATGACTTTCTTATTTTCCATGTTGCCCCTGATTACAGCGATAGACACTATACTTCCCGCCAATCCGGCAATAAAGTAAGAAACAACTTCAAAAACTCCGTGAGTCATGTAACGTAAGAAGCCAAACGTAGCCACACCAAAATAAGAAGAGAGAGTGTTAAATCCAATTACTGAAGCTGCCGCTCCTAGTTTTGATTTGATCAAGTTTCCCATCGCTGCAGCAACTACTGAAGCATTCCAAGTTAAGATAAAAAGGGCCCCAAAACCATATAAGAAAGAGAAGGCCAGGCAAAAAAACAAAACTTTCATGTTATTTAAAAAAATTTTTATGAAGATATCAAAAGTGATGATCTTCCCTTGAACGTTATTATTCACATCGATAATCTCCTGCTCCTGAACGTTGAAAATGGTCTTGGCTGTATCCTGCGGCAAGAATACGTAAGCTAACACTAATGCAGACATTATCCCTAAAAACAGAAAAACCAAGAACATGATCACTTTAGAATGCTCCTGCAACAATCTCCATTCACTGTTCATCTTCAGGTCTAATTTCTCTTCTTTTTTTATGGCTACATATACCATCGGGATTGCCGCCATGACGATAAAAGAGACCATCAACAATCCTGTATGCTCCCTAAATGAAAAATAAGATAACAATAAGCCGACTACCGCATAGATAAAACCAGCAAAAAACATCTCCCACGGTCTTGTCTTTAAAGCTAAGGGATTTAAGAGCGATTCTAATACCATTAATTAAATGATATATTAAGAGTATTAAAAGATTGCGATACTTCCCTAAAGAAAAAAGAAAGAAATGACCGTTTTTAATGCTGATGATACTTCTCAAAAAGAATAATAGTGCAAACATTTTAAAACAATATCTGCTTTTATGATAACAATGGAAATAGAATTTGATCTTACTAAAAGTGTAGATGAAAATGCCGGCACTTACTTCAACTTATCAAAAAAAGCTAAGAAGAAATTAGAAGGAGCAAAAAAAGCCTTGAAAGAAAGTGAAGGTAAATTAGAAAAGCTGAGAAAAGAAGAAGATAAATTCTGGGCAGAAGAAGCCCGGAAACAATCAAAAAAAGAAAGTAAAAAAGAGTGGTATGAAAAGTTTCATTGGTTCATCTCTTCTGAAGGATTCTTGTGCATCGGTGGAAAAGATGCAACCTCAAACGAAATAGTGATTAAAAAACATCTAGAAAAAGAAGATTTAGTCTTTCATACTGATATGGCTGGAAGCCCTTTCTTTGTGATTAAAAACGGACAGGAAGCCGGTGAAACTACTCTTGACGAAACTGCCCAGGCCGTAGCCGTCTATTCTAAAGCCTGGAAGCTAGGCCATGGCAGTGCAGACGTTTTTTACGTTAAGCCGGAACAGGTCACCAAAGAAGCCCAATCAGGAGAATATCTTCAGAAAGGAAGCTTTATGATCCGGGGAAAAACAACCTATATTCATCCGAAACTGGAATACACCATCGGTCTGGTTGAAGAAAAGATTATCGGCGGCCCCGTAACAGCAGTAAAAACAAAAACAAACAACTATCTTGTCATCATCTCCGGAAGAGAAAAGAAAAGCAGTCTAGCCAAGAAGATAAAATCAAAATTAAAAGGCGGAGACTTGGATGACATCATCAAATTCCTTCCTGCTGGCGGCGGGGAGATCAAAAAAAATTAAAGAGGAGAAAAAAAATGGTTAAAAGAAAAGAATTGACAGATAGGTTGAAGCTGCCTTCAGTAGAAAGTTTAGATTCTAAACAAAAAGATTACGTTGCTAAGCTTGACGAAGGATTCAGAACCTTAGTAAGAATATACGAAACTGTTGAAAAAAACTTAGAATGTTTTACAAACAGCATACTTGATCTTACTGAGATCACGCCTTTAAATGAAATTGATCTTAATAACTCGCACACCCATTACATTGTGGAAAAAGAAGGATCCTTATATGAAACCTGTGTTGAGACTATAGTCCAGATTCTAGGGTCGGGGATGCTGCCCACAACCATCGAAGATAATTTAATTGAACTGCCAAAAATAAGCCTAGATGAACTTAAAAAACAAATAAAATCCAATAAAAGATTTGATAATACAGACTCCTTACCAGCAAACGTATATTTGCTTCATAATCCCTCTAAAGAACTTCCCCTTTATTACTTAATTTTAGATGTGTTCCGAAAACAATATTATTCCCAAACAGCAGATTATGTTTATCTAGAACAAGACCCTAAAAAAGATCCAAACTTAAACTAGGTGAACATTTTTAAAGGGTTCTTATTTTTTCTTCTTTTACGCCCTCGTCGTCTAGCCTGGATGTTATTAATAACAGGGCAAACAGGACGGGAGCTTGCGGTTTTCAAGAAATTAGCAGAAAGCTTCAAACCGGGGTTCAAATCCTCGCGAGGGCATTTTACTTAACAAGTGTTATGCTCGTATTAAATACGGGATAACTTATACCTTGTATTTATAGTTTTTTAAAAAGAGATTAAATAAAATTTAATTTTATACCAGATAAGAATTCCGTGACTTGAATCTTCTTTTCTTTTACTTTTTCATCAAAATAAATTTTTAAAATATAATTTCCTTTTTTAATATTTTCAAAAGCAATTATTCCTTCTTTACTTGTTTTTCCACTTTTGATAACTTTTCCAGTTTCAACAAGTTCGTATTTTTTTTGTTTTATTTTGAATAACCAAAAGCGTTTTACACTTATTCCCAATATACAACCTAAAACATCATTTTTGAAATAATTCTCAACCAAATCATGGAATTTTTGAGTTAATTCTTTAATTTCTTTTTTAGGTTCAAAATTATAAACACAAGTTAAGAATACATTTCTATATACTTTCTTAATTTCTTTTATTTCATCAGACCTATTTTCACTTAATTTTAATCTATTACGAATTCCTTCACAAAAAAATGATAATCTTACGATAAATTCGTCGACTTCTTCTACTCCAGAAAATTCATATGTAGGATAAACAAACATCCTATTCAGATACCAATAATGCTTTAGTACTTTTTTCCTTTCTGTTTTATCAATAATTTTTACCAAATCATGAATGTTTGAAATTATCATCCCCCTCAATTTAGCTTTGTCCATTTTAGTTACTTAATTAAGTTCTTTTTATAAAATTACCTTTGATTCTGGGTCTCACCTTTTCGACAAAATATAAAAAATAAAATTAGTTATTTTGCAGTGAGAAATTTACAAAGAAGTACACACCCTTTCTAATCTGCTCCATAAACACTAAACCTCTCCGGCTCACACATGATCACCATCAAAACATCCGGATTGACTTCTTTGTTCTTTTTTAAGGTATCTAGATCCGTATCAGAAGCTAAACAGCTTTTGTAAGGATGGCTATGCAGCATGATCAAAGTATCCTTAGAACAAGGCTGAAAAGAAACATGATCAAAAGCCTGTTCATACATCTCCGGCAGGTATAAGGAACCAATATAATAATCAGGACCAACCTTCTGCCCTTGTAAACAAACACTAAATTCTACTTTCTGTTCAGAAAAATAGATCTGTTTTAAGGATTCGTGAGTTAGATCTTCAAAGATTATCGAAAATCCGTCCATCTTAATTTCGTTACTATCCAAAGGGCTTGATTCCAACAAGCCCGCAATTATGTTTGAAAGAGGATAGCTCGCAAAAATGAATGATAACATCAGAACAATCATAATTACTCCAGCCATTAAAATAAACAGTTTCTTCAGTTTAGACGGTTTTTCTTCTTCTTCAGGGATCTCTAGATCTTCTTTTCTGATGATAAAATCTTCCATGATTATCTGAAATGAAAAAAGAGTTCTTAATTTTATCTATAAAAAACAAGATTATTCCCAAGGATAACCTAAATCATTCTCAAGATCCATTTTTTCAGCAGAAACTTAGTGAAAAACCATTCCTTAATTAAGACCAGGTAAACATCCTTAAGCGAGGAATTTCCCCATTACAATAAGGACAGGCCCGAGGTATATTTTTAAGGGGATCATACTTAAATTCAAACTTACAATTCTGGCAGGTGCATTTAACATGATCAGATCCCGGAATCTTCTTAAAGTAAGACTTATTTTCCATGCTTTTCTGTTTAGCAACTTTAGCAAGATATTCATCTTCAGCATCCCAGCCCGGCGGTTTAATTGGAGTTTCCATCCTTTTTACCTTCTCCCTTTCCTGCAAATTTTTTGTTTTACCAGTAAAACAATTATGGCAGACCATCTGTTTATACTCGTGACTAAGCTTAAATTGTTCTGCCGGGGAAGTATTGTTACAAATCCTGCATTTTGCTGCAACGCTGACCATAAATAAAAGAAAGAATCAAGGATTTTTATAGTTTTGGATTCTGGAAGATATTAAAAACCTTTAAAAACTTCTAAAATCTCCTTTTCTTATGAATAAATTTTGGGAAAAGGTCGAACATTATAATGCCAAGCTCATTCCTTTTGCTGTCGTAGCCCTGCTTTTAATCATCCTTTTTGAGCTGTTTTTGCATATTGAGAATCATATTATAGAATTAATAGTCCATATTATCGATTATTTGGTAATAACTATTTTCATTATCGATCTGGTCTTTCTGGCCATAAAGTCAAAAGGAGCAAGATTCTTTTTTAAGCATTATTGGCTGGATATAGTCGCAATTTTTCCCTTCATCATCTTTTTTAATATAATAAGTTATACATATAGAACAATAATTGCTGCTGAACGTTTTGTCCTGGGGCAAAGCATCCTTCACGAAAGCCTTGAAGCCAGTAAATTCTTTAAACTATTTTCACAAGGAGGAAGCAAACTTGCTAAAGTCTTAAAAATCGCAGCCAGAATTATCAGAATAATCACCAAGACTAGATTGTTTACCAAGATCGAACATCACAAGAAAAGACATCAGCACCTTAACAAGAGCAAAATTAAAAAGAGCAGAAAAAGCAAAACGAAAAGAAAAAAACGATAAAACTTATTTTTAAATTAAGATAATTTCAAGCTATTGATCTTTTTTATCCTTTCTTTAACATAAACTTCTTTTAATAAATTATCGACAAAATCTTTCAATTCAGGAAATTGAACCTTTATCTTTGCCATCAATCTCTCCTTCTCGACATAAACCTCTTGATTTTTTTCCCTGAAATCTGCAGCAAATTCTTTTAATTTGACAGGAGGACCTGATCTAACTTCAAACTTAGGCAATTCCTTCCTTTCAAGAACAAAATAAAAAACTGCCTCCCGGCCTTCTTCCCATTCCCAGCCAGACTTCTTCAAGCCAAACTTCTTCAGTTCACTTTCCAGATAATTGAAAGTTTTCAAGAGCTTGGCGCCGACAACATCAATCTTGCCGTCTAATGGAGCAGCAGTAATGTAAACGACATTCTTTTTTTCTTTCTTTAATTCTTCAAAAGTAACTTCTTTTTTTTCAAAAAAGATCTGGTTCGGCTTCTGAAGATATTGTTTAGCTCTCTTTTTGAACAGTAAAAATTTTTCATTTGAAAGTGCAGCTGCCGCATTGCGGGTTTTATCGACTGGATCGACTATTATCAACGGAGATAGGAGTTTGGAATTGTTGATATGGAATAAAGCCATATCTTTTTTATAAAACTTGGACGGATCGATCACTTCCTTCACGCCCCATTTCTGTGAAGCCTTCAATAGATTGACGAAGGAGCCGTAATAAGCCGTTAAGATCTCTAAGACATAACCGCTAAATCCCTGAATGTGAGATTCCGCGCCGTAAATCCTGTTTGCCCTGCAAAATTGTTTTGCTAACCTGATCTCGTCTTTAATGTTCTTAGCATTCTTGTTCACCCATAAAGAATGTAAGGGAGAAACATCTGTAATGTTCACTGCTTCTTCTGCTTTTTTTATTTTCAGGATTGGAACTATCTCAAAAGCAAGATTTTCATATCTAATCTGAAAATAGTCCCTGCTTCCATGCATCCTATTGATGCTGCTTTTTGGAAAAGCTTTCTTCAAGGAAGACTGCAATAATTCTGAAAGCTGGCTTGACTTCTGAAAAAATTTCTGAAAATCATAGGCTACGAAAATATCAACATCATGGGTTCCAGACAACCAGGTATCTTTAGCTCCGCTTCCACCCAAGATTGCTACAGCATCCTTAAGCTTAGAGTTTAATTTTTTCATGAAATCAGAGGTAACTAGTTTAAACCTTTTTACTTCTTCTTTCCCCGGTTTTATCTTCTTCAGGACTTCTTTCATTTTAGGATTCTTTCTTTTTTAGTATAAGCCATAAGCTCAAATTTCTCTGATACTTTTATATCTTCTTAAATTCCTTCTCCACTTCTTTCTCAATGATCTTTCCTTCTTTTTCTAATTTATGGATGTCTTTAATAAGTATTTTCCTAAATTTTCCCTTAAAAAGAACAACAAACAATAACAATCCCACTAATATTCTAAATAGATAAAGAACAAATTTTATTTGTCCTTCATTAAGACCAGCTCCGAAATAGACTAAAACAACCATTTGGATGACAAAACCGCTGGTAGAGACTAAACAAAAACGCCAAAATTTCATTGTTGTCAATCCCGCAGCAAAACTTACGATGTCATTAGGAAAGATGGGAGTGATCCTGGCGATGAATAAGGCCCAGAATTTTTTCTGCTTGAAGAAAAGATTAAAATGGACTACATCTTTCTTATTAAAGAATTTCAATGCTAGATCCTTACCATATCTCTTAGAAAGAAAAAAAACCACAGCAGAACCAATAAATGCACCCGCAAGACTATAAGCCAGTCCTAAAAACGGTCCAAAAATAAAACCTGCTGCAATAGTTGTTATTTGAGACGGAAAAATAGATAACGTCGTTTGAAAAGCCTGTAAAAATATCAGGACTAGAGGTGCTAAAAGCCCCATGCCTAAAATCAAAGTTCTCAGCAGTTCGGGATTATTAAAATAATGTTGGACAAGACTGGATTTTGTCAGAGCATAATATAATAAGACAACTAAAAAAATTATGAAGGCATATTTTACCTTGCCAATGCTCTTTTTAATCCCATTCATAACCTTCACAAAAGATAAGATAATATATAAATTTATTTAGAGACGGGGGTAACACAGTTTTTTAAAGGTCATTATCATTACAGATATATGGTCGTATTAAGAATAATGGTAAAATGCTTCCGTTGCAATACCTTGGTAGAGAAGGGTTCGGCCATAATCCTTAGATCAGTCTCGAAAAAACCAAGATACTCCTGCTATGGCTGTTATGTAAAACAAAAAAGATTTACCTGGGGTTTTGGAGACGAAATTCCTGTTAAAAAAGAGCTCTTCTGTGAAAGGTGTAAATATAAATTTACTTCTAAGAGACCGGGCTGTCCTTTCTGCAGTAAAAGCGACCGGGTAATCGAATCAAATATTACAGTTAAAGATCTGTTGTAAAGCCATAAACATAAAGGTTTGTTGATAATTTGTTAGTGGCCTGTTAAATTTTAATCTTAGTTTAGACCCAATTCAAAAAGGGAGTGATGACTATCTTTGTCGTTCGTTCATCCTTTTCTAGAAGATTTAGGTTGAAGATTAATTAGATATTTTTCGAAGGAAAAGACAGCTGACGAATAGTTTAGCTCCCTCACTCTTGGCCAGGATGATGATAACCACTCAGAAAAAGAATTACGCCTTATTTTAGAAAGATTTAATTAACACTATTCCTTTCCTTAGTCTAATGGTTAAGATTAAATATAGTCCTAAATTTTATCTGGGAGTAATTTTACTTATTTCTAACTTTATCATCGCTAAGATTATGACTGTGATTTTTTTCCTTTATTTCAATAATAAACTGATCAGGTGGTCTTCTCTAGTAGTATACGTTTTAACTTGGGGAATGCTTATCCTGGGAGCATATTGGGTTGGAAAAGAATATGCTAAAGCTATTAACAAATATTTTTCTTACAAATATTACCATAAATCCTTCAAAGAAGGGACTAAAAGAGCTCTAAATAAGACTAAAATAGAAACCATAAAGTTGCATTCAAACGTTAAGGAAAGAACAAAAAGCGCTTTAAATAGAACTAAAGAATTACGTGCTTCTGTAAAGAATAGGCTCAGCCCTGAAAAAGAACTACCTAAAAAATAACTTACAAAAAAGAAATGATTCCTTAAATCATTCTAATTCTTAACTCTCCTCCTGAAAATAACTATCACAAACTAAAGTTTTAAAAAACAAGCTAAAAATTAACCTCTTAGACATGGTAGAACAGATTACTATAAAAGAAGCATTCAAGCTTAAAGAAGTTCTCTTCATAGATGCAAGAACACCGAAAGAGTTTGAAGAAGATCACATCTTAGAAGCAGTTAATGTTCCTTTGCTGTCTGATGAAGAAAGGCACGAGATTGGCATCATCTACAAACAAAAATCAAGAGAAGAAGCCATCGAAAAAGGTCTGCAATATTTCCCTTCAAAAATCCCTTCCATCTATAATGCCGTAAAAGAGCACAAAGATAAAACTATCATCGTTTACTGTGCCCGGGGAGGGATGAGATCAAAGATCATTGCTTCCTTGTTAGAGTCTCTGGGATACAAAGTTTTACAGCTGGAAGGAGGATATAAATTATTTAGACATTACATTCTGGAAGAATTGAATAATTTCAAATTAAAACCGAAGATAGTTTGTTTATACGGCCTTACCTGTACCGGAAAGACGGACCTGTTAAAAAAGCTGCCTTCTGCTCTGGACTTAGAAGAGCTAGCTCAGCATCGAGGAAGCTTATTTGGTGCTGTCGGCTTAAAGCCAAGATCACAGAAAAAATTTGAGAATCTATTACTGAAAAGATTAAAGGAACTTAATAGTGAAAAAGTTATATTCACTGAAGGAGAAAGCAGAAAGATCGGCAACGTTGAAATCCCACCCTTTTTATTTAAAGCCATGAAAAAAGGCCGGAATATCCTTATCACCAGAAGTCTTGAAAAAAGAATTGCCGAAGCGGTCAGGGAATATTTTGCCACTCCCGAGATGGCTGAAGAGATTAAGAAAATAACGCCCACGTTAAGAGACATCATTAGCAAGAAAAAGAAAGAGGAGATTGTTAGGTTGATTGAAGAAAAAAAGTTTGAAGATGCAACTAAGATCCTTTTAGAAGAGTATTACGATCTGCTTTATGTCCATACTCTTAACAAACAAAATTTCTCTTTTGAAGTAAATAATGATGATCTTGAAAAAGCAGCTAAAGAGATTGTAACAATAATTTTAAACAAATAATTTTAAAAAAAATACTAAAAGACAAGATTAAGTTACACCTTATTTACATTTCCCTTTACTAGTAGAAGAAAAGATATCCATTATTTTCTGTTCTGTTGGGGCTTCTGTACCCCATTCAACTTCATCAATCAAGCCGTCAAAAGGAACGAATTCAGAAGGATTTCTTGTAGGATGATTACCCATATAAAGAACTCCAGTTGAATCTGATACATCCATAAATAAAGGTATGCTATTATCAAGCTTGCCGTTAAGATATAAGTTTAAAGCAGTCCCATTATAACTTACAGCTACGAAAGTAAACCTATCTTTTGTTAGGTTAGTGGTTGCGATTAATTGAACATTGGTGCTAGGTACTTTTACAAGTGTAACGAAAACTTTTCCATCAGAACCAATTTCTAAAGCCTTGTTTTCTCCACCATCGACCCATTTCATCAAAATTACCCCTCTTTTTCCAGAAGCAGGAAACGATGTGGGTAACACCCAAGCATCAATAAACCAACTATAATCTATATTAAAATCAGCATTATGAGCAACACCAACATAACCATTATTACCACTAAAATTAAAAGCGTTTCCCACCATCCCAGTTCCTATTTTAGCTCCATTAGCTAAAGTTCCATGATGTCCTCCAACTAAGTCGTAGGCAGTCGTTCCATTGACCTTATCTCCATCCCACCAACTAACCAGTCCATTTGGTTTAGGTACGCAGAAATCTAAAACCGTAGAATTTAAAACAGTAATGTTGATTGTTTCATTATCTTCATCTTTCCCATCGCTTACTTTAAACGTGATCGGATAGATTCCATCTTGATTATAAGCTGGAATCCAGTTAAAGGTCTGAAGTTTCGCATCAAAACTAGCTCCAAAAGGCATTCCCTGAGCACTATAAGTTAAAGTATCATTTAAATTTTTATCAGTTGCATTAATAATAAAAGCCAATAATTCTCCTTCCTTGACTTGTTTATCCCCTATTGGATCAAGAACAGGCGGATAACTGATTTCTGGAGGATTGAAAGGAACTTCTGTCTCAAACTTTGGAGGAGGATTCAAAGGCATTTCTGGCACAGACTCCGAAGGAGCCTCCAGATTTATTTTTTCAATTTTTCTTCTTTCTGTTATTTGGATTGCTTTTTTTAAAACTCTTGGTTTTGATGCTTTAAACATGCTAAATGCTTGTCCTGCAATTGCTGTATCCTCGTTACTGTTTTCACCAGCTTCAACAATTCCTTTAAGCTCTTGGTCTGATAATTTTTCTAATTCTTTTTCTAATTCTTCATCAGAGATCTCTTGAGGAGCGCAACTGACAACAAATATTAGAATAACCAACAACACCAGTATCTTTTTACATCTCATCATTAAAAAAGAATATTCTTGTTCTTTATAAAAATTTCTCTTTAGGAGATTTCATCTTTTTTTACAAGCAATTAAGAGCCGACATACTTTTATTTAATTTTTTTAAATATAAAACAATAATGATGATGCATATTAGGCATAAATCTATAACCATAACCTTGAGGAGACAAAGGTTTTTCTTGACACCAGACCTTTTCACTAACAAATTGAAATTGTCCAGACATCTCCTGAACTAATCCCCAAGCAGACAGGCTATTCCAGTTATTTAATATTAGTACAAGATAAGCACCATCTCTTAGTTTTGACTTTATTTTTACAAAAGTTTCTGAAAGACCCTTAGCAACAGGAGGAGAAGTGATCAAAAAATCTACTTCCGGCAGAGAATATTGCTGCCAAAGATAATCGATGTTGCTCGGATCTCCTTGGAGGACGAACTGTTTACAATGCTGGCCCGCTCCAGTTAAAGTCAATTGCAGTTGACCTTCAAGTTTTTTTACCAGATTTTTAGCGTTTTCAACACAACCCTCTTCTGGTTCAATGCCTATACCGTTCCGTTTGCTATGATAACAAGCGGCTAAAGTGTTCCCTTCTTTTAAAAACGGATCCAGAACTACATCCCCTGCTTTAGTAAAGAAAGAGACAAATTCTTTTATTAACTCTTCAGGCACCCCTTTATTCCTACTATTATTAACAAACCAGCTTTGGGTAAATTTTAACCATTCTGAGACTGAAAAATTGTTTAACCTGTTGCTCATATAACTCCTTAAATAGTCAAAATTTATAAAAATATAGCTACATTAAAATAACAATGAAAAGAACATAAAAACATCAGAACATAAAAACAAAAAAAAACAGAAAAAAGAAAAAGAATTTTACCTTCTTTTCTTCTTAGCTGCTTTCTTGGCAGGTTTCTTAGCTTTCTTAACTACTTTCTTAGCTGCTTTCTTAACAGGCTTTTTCTTAGCTGCTTTTTTCTTGCCAGCTTTTCTGCCCCGAGCCATGCTTGCTTTAGCTACGTTACCGTTTTTGTCGACGAAGTATAAGAAACCAGATTCTTTCTTAATTCCGCATTTAGACACTACTTCTATTTTGGCTTTTCCTGTTTTCCGTCCGGCTCTGCTCATCTTAGCTCTTGCTACATTCCCTTTTTTATCGACGAAATATAGGTAGCCTGACTCTTTTTTAACTCCACTCTTACATACTACTGTTGCCATAATTTACCACACCTCTCTTTTTATGGTTTTATTTTAGAAAACCTTGCGTTTTCTGTTTCTTAAGAAACCACTATAGTATTTAAACTTTTCTTTTTTTTACCGTCGGTTATTCGACGAGAGAAATTTAAGGGCAGATAAAGATCAGTTTAAAAAAACAATTTTTCCGACCGGCATTCCTATCTTAAAAAAAAAGAACCGAGAGCCTCAATCATTCAGATAGCTGACGAGGTCTTTCTTAAGCTGTTGCGGATTTTTCTGTAAAGTAGCGATCAAGAGTTCAAGTTTTTTACTCTTTTCAAGTTTTCCTCTTACGTATACCGGTCCGATACCGTTCCCAAAATCGATAGCATCAATCCGGTCTATCGAAGCATACTTTTCTTCGATCTTCGAAAGCTTAAACTCTTTTCTGATAATCCTCTTTTCTTTATCGATGATAGTCGTTAAGTTTGATTCAACGTAAGTTTTTAAAATTCCCGCTCCAGACAGTAGCAGACCACAAGCTGAAATGCTCCCATACATTATGGTCCAACCTAAAGAATATGAACCCATTGCCTTATCGAAAAAATCCTGCGCCCACAGGCCTATGCCTCCAACTCCTGCTCCAACTAAAGCCATCCTACCAGACATCCCGTATTGAAACTGTACCGCTTCCGGAGAAGACTTAATCACAAACTGAGATGAAGAAAATCTTTCTGACATTTTAATTTAAAAAATCTAATTGTATATAAATCTAACCCACCAAAAACCATATCATCACAGCAAGCTACAAGCATTACCACAGAAATAGTCAAAAACCTGCTAAAACTTCATTAGCATTCAAAGCATCATTCAAATTAATGACTCCTTTCAGAAATTTATCTTGCTCTTCTAAAGCAATCCTGGGACAAGCCGTATTGACCCAAACATCTACAAAAGGAAAATTCTCTAACTGCTCAAAAGAAATATTATTATCAATAAAGTAATAAAACCTCTTGTCCGGATACTTTTCTTTAAGTTTCTGACTAAAAGCATAATGCTCTTGTCCAGGCTTAAGAGTGATAATTATTCCGACAATTTTTGCTGTCAAGAACTTCATCAAAAAAGATTTATACTTCTTTAAGGTTGTCTTAACCTTTTCCCGAGATAATAAGCTCATTTTCCGGCTTAAGGGGTCGTCGCAAACTACTTCTTTCTGTCCTTTCTTCTGAGAGTAAACTAAAGCTAAGGGATGAAATTTCCCGTCTCCGACGTAGAGGTAACAATCAACATCTCCCTCTAAGTTTAAACCATGAACATTACACCCCAAAAGTTGAGATTCAACATGAGCTCTATCTGGTCTTGAAGTTAAAGCTTTAATCTTATTCCTTTCTAACTGTTTTTTTATTTCTTCTAAACGATTTACAAACTGAACAGAAGCATATAAGCCTACTTTTTTATAACCTTTTTTAATCAAATAGTCTAAAGTTTCCGGAGATAGTTCAACTAGCCCTGCGTAAGGTGCATCTAAGAACAAGGTTTTCATCTTACAATAATAGCTTACCAGCCTTCCTCCTTCTTATGAAATTGATTGTGGCCCCAACAGATTAAAAAGTCTACTTTTAACCGTTCTAAACCTAAAGGTATGTCGCAAGAGCCAAAATTGCTACCTAACCAAATCAATACGGTTGCTTTGGTTTTAGATTCAAGCTCATCGACAATCTCTTTAGATTTGCTCTTTAGACCATCCGGTAATTGGATGCAAACAGTCTTGGCTTTGCTCTCCTTAATCTGTTCGATTGCTTTATTTAACTCCAACTGATACATAGGAACATTTTTATAGAGTTTCTTTATATATATTACGGACAATAAATTAAAAATGGAAGTTATAGAAAAATCCCGAAAATTCAGGACTAAAAAATTTTCCGGAACAGCTAGACGATTACATCAATTAGGGATTAGCGCAAACATGATGACGTCCTTATCTTTATTGTTTGGATTAACGGCAATTTTTTTTCTTTTCTCAAATTATGTGTTGTTTGTATTGTTTGCTATCCTGCACCTCTTAGCTGATGGGTTAGACGGCTTGATCGCCAGAATTTCAAAAACAAGCGAGTTTGGTAAATATTTTGACTTGTCTACAGATTCATTAATCACTTTCCTTATATTAATTAAGTTAGGATGGTATCTACAAGATTATTATCCTTATTTTGTTGCTGGACTATTTTTAGTGACTGTGATGATCCATCTTCTTTCTAAAGCTAAATCTCCGATATATTTCCTGAGAACGACCTATTTAGGTACATTGATAATAATTCTTTTTCCTCTAATGCCCACTAAGATTACTTTATTGATAGGCAGTTATTTTATAGCCGGAGCTATTGTCATCTATTCTTTGGTTAAAGAGATTAGCTGGTTAGTTAATAAAAGAAATAGATTTAAGTAATAAAAAATAGATTTAAATAGTTGTTTTAATTTTGTCAAATTATGGATCAATATAATAAGATAGATGATGTATACCAAACTGCCGGAACAGACTTAAGTAAGGTTCTTGATGCTTATTTTCCTAATAAAGAAGACTTGGTTCGTTGGTTTTATGATTTTAATAAAAGACTAGGTAAAAGCCCTTACGAATTCTGTGAAGAAGGGAAACAATACGAATTAGAAGGTATATTGATGGATTTGAGTACCGGAAACATGGGCTTATAGTTTAAAGATCTGATTAAAGACTTTATTTTTCTGATCGTTCTGCTAAAGATTAAAAAAACTGGCAAAAAAACTGTTTTCTGAAACTGCCTTATTTTAACAAGGTTACCAGTCCGGAAATTAAGATGTTCTGAGAGATGCTTGAACTCGTAATCTCTTCCTCACTAGCACCATCTCTTAACAAAGGATATTTCACGTTAACCCCGTACAGGCGAAAATGGTCATCATCGGATCTAAGCAGATTTACCAGACGCATTCCTTTTGAAACGTTAGTAGAAGTCACGAAAGCATAATCAAATCCGGACTTGATGATCTCGGTTCCAAACATCCCCTCGTAGTTCATATCAACCAATATGGGCAGAAGATATTGTGAAAGGGGAGGAAGATTAATCTTCTTAAAATCTACTCCTTTGACTTTTAATATTGCTTCATGCCAAGAAAGCACTTCATTATTAACATAATAAGTAAATTCTTTTTCTTCGTTCTTTGTAAAAGAGAAACTCTTCTGAAAGACCCAGCTATAATCTTTAAGAGAAGATACTATATCTATTATTTTTACTGTCTTTTCACTGTCCAAAACACGATCTATCAACATTTTTTACCTCTTAATATTTTACATCTCTGATCTTTAACAAGTAGCCGATATAATTTACGAGCAAATGTAACAACGGACTAAAGACCAAGATAATTAAAACCACTTCTGGCGGTGGAACGTATATCAACAAGCTCAGAATCAGTCCGCCAAGCACAAAATCGATCTGATCCCAAAATAACCACGGTTTACCGGCTTTAATCTGATGTTTTCTTTTGTAATAGCTTTTGATCATGTCACCAAGTATCGCTCCTAAACCTAACAATAAACCTAATAAAGGAGAAAAATCATTATAATTGATCAAGGAAAGGGTTTGAAACCCAACTGCATATAAGATTTTCTGGATTGAAAAAACAAAAGAGCCTATAATAATAGCTACCAGGATTCCCCGCCAGGTCTTATTTTTTCCAAACAGCTCTTCGTTAACGGGCTTCTCTAAGATCGGAATCCATCTTAACAAAACCGGAGCCATATTAGCAAAATATGCTGGTAAGAAAAAATAAAGGCTCTTTAATATTATTAACAACATATTATAAGAATTTTTTAAAGATATTTAAATGTTATAGGTTTAAGGGCTAATATGAAATCCTAATTCAGTAAAATTTATATTAGATACTTATTAATTAACCCTATGCAAAGAGTACAGAAACTATTAAGCAATTATGGATATTGTTCCAGAAGAAAAGCAGAAGAGCTTATCCAAGAAGAAAGAGTGAAAGTTAACGGAAAAGTTATCACTATCGGTGACAAGGCTTCTGAAGAAGATCAAATTCTAGTTGATAATAAACCTTTAAGAAAAGAAAAAAAAGTATATCTGATTTTCAATAAGCCCCCTGGCTGCGTTACTGCCTTAACGGACGAACGATATAAAACGGTCATGGACTATATCAAAATTAAAGAAAGAGTCTTCCCTATCGGCAGACTAGATTACAATACTACCGGTCTACTTCTGTTGACAAATGATGGAGACTTTGCCAACCAGATTATGCATCCCCGACATGAAATAAAAAAGACTTACTTAGTAGAAATTGAAAAACCAATCAAAAATAAAGAGATTAATCAAATTGAAAAAGGTGTTGATCTGGAAGACGGAATGACTGCCCCGGCAAAAGTGAAATTATTAGCAAATAATCTCCTAGAAGTTACTATCCATGAAGGCAGAAACCGCATCATCAGAAGAATCTTTTCTGCTTTAGGGTTCAAAGTACTTTTTTTACAAAGGGTAAGAGTAGGAAAATTAGGTTTAGGAGATTTAGAAGAAAAGAGATATCGGTTTTTGAATGATAAGGATAAAGAAAAAATATTTCAGTAAAAACATCTTAACTTATTAATCATCTGCTTCTTATTAATGGCCTTTATCCGTAATCATTACTCAAAACTTTTAATAATCTATCGGTCACTAGAAACCATATTTCTCAGTAGTAAAAAACATTTAAATAGATTAAGAAAAGTACCATCAAAACGGGGGTTGTTTAGGTAGAAACATTCAAAGAGGTGAAGGATGTTTTTACTTTTAAGACAAGATAACATCATCTAAATATCATTTAAATATTATTTATTATAAAAAAGGGGTTGTATAAAATGGAACAAGAAACTTTATCACAAAAAAAAGGGCTTCAGATACTTAGACACTTTACTAAAGCAGGTGTAAGTCCATTTGAAATGTGCACTTACGAGAAAAGGTCTTCAAGCATCAGAAATCCGGATGGATCATTTGTATTTAGTATGGATGATGTAGAAGTTCCTGCTTTCTGGAGCCAGACTGCCACAGACATTCTCGCCCAGAAATATTTCAGAAAAGCAGGAGTGCCTCTAAAGAATGATGAAGGAGAATTATTATTAGATGAAAATGGAAAAGTAATAACTGGAAGTGAAACCAGCATCAAACAAGTAGCTCACCGTATCGCTGGATGTTGGAGACGTTGGGGAGAAAGGTATGGATATTTTTCCACTCCGGAAGATGCCACTGTATTTTATGAAGAAATGGTCTATATGATTATTAACCAATATGCTGCTCCAAATTCCCCGCAATGGTTCTCAACAGGATTAAATTGGGCTTATGGGATCACCGGACCGGCTCAAGGCCACAGTTATGTTGATCCAGCAACTAAAAAATTAGAATATTCAAAAGATGCTTATACCAGAAATCAGCCTCATGCCTGTTTTATCCAAAAGATTAATGATGATCTAGTCGGTAAAGGAGGCATCTTCAATCTATTAACCAAAGAAGCAAGAGTATTTAAGTACGGAAGTGGTTCAGGAAGTAATTTTTCTACTTTAAGAGGAAAAGGAGAAATCCTGTCTGGCGGAGGCTCCAGTTCGGGATTGATGAGCTTCCTAAAAATCTTTGACTATGCTGCTGGTTCGGTAAAATCCGGAGGAACTACTCGAAGAGCTGCCAAGATGGTCAGCTTAGACCTGGACCATCCAGAAATCCAAGATTTCATTTGGTGGAAAGTCAGAGAAGAAGAGAAAGTTGCTTCCTTGGTCGCCGGAAGTAAAATCTTGAAAGAAAGATTATCTAAGCTAATCAAGTTAGCAAAGAATAAAGAAAATCCTTTAGAAGATAAAGAAGTCCGTAAAGCCATCAAGGAAGCTGCTGAAGGAAGAATACCGATAAATTATCTTGTAAGAGCCTTAGATCTAGCTAAACAAGGTTATGAATTACCATTACAAGAGTTCGATACTCACTATGAATCTGAAGCTTACGTTACTGTTTCTGGACAGAACAGTAATAATTCTGTGAGAATTCCTAACGAATTTTTTGAAGCTCTGCAAGAAGGAAAAGAATGGGGCTTGAAAGCAAGAACTACTGGAGAAATAATGACTACAGTTTCTGCAGAAGGATTATGGGACGAAGTAGGTTATTGTGCTTGGGCTTCTGCTGATCCAGGAGTACAGTTTGATACAACCATCAACGAATGGCATACCTGTCCTGCCGGGGGTAAGATTAATGGTTCTAATCCCTGCAGCGAATACATGTTTTTAGATGATACTGCTTGTAATTTAGCATCGATTAATTTAGCTAAGTTTTATGCTGACGGTAGATTTGATATCTCGGGATACAGGCATGCTATAAGATTATGGACCATTGCCTTGGAAATTTCCGTGTTAATGGCTCACTTCCCTTCGGAAGAAGTTGCTCTGAAAAGTTATGAATATAGAACTTTAGGTTTAGGGTATGCTAACATCGGCTGTCTATTGATGCTACAAGGGGTTCCTTATGATAGTGATAAAGGAAGAACTATCGCTGGAGCGTTGACAGCAATTATGACCGGAGATAGTTATGCTGCTTCTGCCGAGTTAGCTTCAGTCTTAGGACCTTTTGAAAGATACGGAGAAAATAAGGAAAGCATGTTAAGAGTCATCCGCAACCATCGTAGCGCCGCTTATGGTTTTGATGATTACGAAGGTTTGACTGTTAAACCAATACCTTTAGATCAAGAAAAATGTCTTGCTGAACTTTTGGAAGCAGTCCATGATTCCTGGGATAAAGCTCTTCTTTTAGGTAAAGAATATGGATACAGAAATGCTCAAGTGACGGTGTTAGCTCCGACAGGAACTATCTCTTTCGTCATGGACTGTGACACTACCGGAGTCGAACCAGACTATGCTTTAGTTAAATTCAAGAAATTAGCTGGCGGAGGGATGCTAAAGTTGGTAAACAAATCAGTTCCCCCAGCCTTAAAGACGTTAGGATACACCGATCAACAGATTAAAGAGATTGAAGCTTATTGTTTAGGCCATGGCACACTTCAAGGCTGTCCTGACATCAACACGGAATCCTTGCTAAAAAAAGGGGCCGGCATCAAAAAGATTGAAGAAGCTGAAAAAAGTTTGAAGAGTGCAATGGATCTAAGATATGCTTTTAATGGATTGCTTGAAGACTTCAGTGAAGAAAAAATCTCTAAAGCAAACGAATATGTCTGTGGAACCATGACTTTGGAAGGTGCACCTCATTTAAAAGAAGAGCATTTCCCGGTCTTTGACTGTGCCAACAGGTGTGGCAGCAAAGGAACAAGATACATTCATCCTTACGGACATTTAAAGATGATGGCAGCAGTACAGCCGTTTGTCTCTGGAGCGATATCTAAAACTGTAAACATGCCTGAAGAATGGACTGTTGAACAGATTAAAAAAACCTATTTTGATGCTTGGACCATGATGATCAAAGCTGTTGCACTTTACAGAGATGGATGTAAGCTTAGCCAGCCTTTAAACACTACGCTTGAAAAAGCTCCTGAATTGAAAGATGTTCTTGATGAGAAAGAAGAGCCGGTTAAAGAAATAATCAAACGGAAAGTTAAGGTCGGTCCTCGAGATCTAATCTTTTCTGCAGAGATGAATTCTGGAAAAATAAGCAAGGTCAATTATTCCCTGGATGGCTTAACTCCTATCAACCGGTCGATGATGGATGCTTTAATAGGTTCAGTAAATTTACACCTTAAAAATGGAATGGCTCCAGCAATTATAGCGGTACAGAGTTTAAATGTCCAAGGTAACCCTTTAATATCTGAACTAGGTTCTTTTCTGCAAGAATTTAGAGAAGAATCTATTCCAGGGACTACCCCCGAAAGTCTCAAAAGAAATGCCACTAGAATTTTTGAAGAAAAATCTACTGAAGAGAAATGCACTAACTGCGGTGCCTCTCAGTTTAAGCAGTCTGGAACCTGTCAAATCTGTGAGATTTGTGGAACCTCTTCAGGGGGATGTGGTTAAGGACTTAGTTTTATTTTTCTTTTAGATTTTTCAAAAAGTTCAAGATAGTTCTTATTTTTCTTGTTGATAAAAAATAATTAATTTAAAGAAGTTAATGGTAAGCTAAATACATGAACTAATTAACTATGATGAAAAAAACAATCATAAAAACAATAATAAAAGAGAAATCCTGAAAACCGACTACCCAACGGAGCAAGCCAATGTCATTAAGTTAAG
>JAHJDB010000040.1 GCA_018812765.1 Nanobdellota archaeon | reverse complement strand
TTGTGCAAGAGCAACTTTTACTCTTGGAATTCCTTTAAGAACTTGCTTTACAATCCAAGTTCTTTTCTTAAAAGTTAGTTTGTACATTATGACCACCAAAAGCCATAATACTAACCGGAACTAAAAACGGGATACTACAATAATATAAAAAAGCAAATATTTTTAAATGAGGTCTCTTATTTTAAGAATCACAGCGAGGTAGGGCAGTCAGGAGTGCCCGCCGGGCTCATAACCCGGAGGTCGGTGGTTCAAATCCATCCCTCGCTACTTATTTTTTCTGTCTTATAATAATCTGGCATCATAATTTTATGAAATGCAGCTAAAAAGAAGTTCAGTTAATGAAATTTATAATCTTATTTCTTGTAAAAAGAACAGAAAAACAGAGAAAAAGAAAACAGGAAATTTTACTTAAAAGAATTTTTAAAACTAGATCTGTTCTGTTTTCATTCTTCTGGTTACAAAAAAGATAATCAGATCAACTATAAGAGATAATGAATAATATAATACTCCCCAACCTAAAAGAAGTTGTGGTGCCTCCTCAAACAACCCCCCTCCGTCCTCTGTTGCAACCTGCATAATCTCAGCAGGAAAAGGGAATGTACTTTCAAAAAAAGAAGGAAGAAAAAAACCAATAGTAATGCCTGAAATAACAAATAATCCTATAGAAATAAAAGGAGCCACCATTGATACTATTGACCGATCAACAGCCTTCTTTAGAAAAAATTTTGTTGCTAAGCTCGACAAAAAAAGAAAAGGAAGAAACCAATTGTTATAAACGAAGGCTATAACTATTACAAAAAGACAATAGAAAGTAAATAAACTTACCTTAAACCAAAACCTTTTCATCCAGGGGGGAGCCAATTGTGCGCCAACAGCAACTGTGGCAAACGCGCTTGAATGAATGCTAAAGAACTCAATTATAAAAATCAGGAATCCTGTTTTTAAAATAAAATCAATGTTTTTTTCTGGAAACAGTAAAGAAGAAACAAAAATCCAGATCAGAGAAACATTAGCAATGACGGAAATCATCAAAGCCCCTATTTTTTTAGTATCGGACTGCATCCTTGTTATATAGGATAACTTGCTTAATAAATTTTCCGTAAACGTTAAGCTATGTTCAAAAAATATTAAGTAACAAGTACTTATATTGTGGGCAATAGCCCTACCAATTAAACTGCAACAACTAAAAATAGTTCAGTTAATGAAATCTATCTTCTTATTTCTTGTGAAAAGAACAAAAAAAAAGAGAAAAAAAGAAAACTTGAAGCTTACTTAAAAATAATTGAAATTATTTAAGAACTGGTTGTTCTATTTTCGTTCTTCTTGCTACAAAAAAGATTATCAGATTAACTATAAGAGATAAAGAATAATACAATGCTCCCCAGCTTAAAAGAGTTTGTGGTACCTCTATAAACAACCCTGTACTGCCGCTTTCTGTTAAAGTTTGCATGATCTCAGCAGGAAACGGAAAAATAATTTCAAAAAAATGAGGAAAACTACAGACTATAGAAACTGAAATAAGTAACAATGCCACATAAATGAAAGGAGTCAATATTGACATTATCGACCGGTCAACAGCCTTATTTAGAAAAATTTTGGTTGCTAAGCTCGACAAAAAAAGGAAGAGAAAGAACCAATTGCTTTCAACGAGAGCTACAACTGTTACAAAAAGAAAATAGAAAGAAAATAAACCTACTTTGAGCCAAAACATTTTTTTAGGAGACTGTTGTATCCCAATAATCATCACGCTCGAATGAACGCTAAGGAATTCAAATATAAAAATCAACATTCCCGTATTTATAATAAAATTTACATTTTTTTCCGGGAATAATAAAGAAGAAATAAAAATCCAGATCAAAGAAACACTAGCAATGACGGAAATCATCAAAGCCCCTATTCTTTTAATATCAGACTGCATCCTTGTTTTATAGTATAACTAATTTAATAAATTTTCTATGAACGACACTGTTACCTTATAAGCAGATGGCTAGGTCACGAATTGTTTTCTGAGCCAGACGATTGCTTGCAGATAGTCAAGTTGCCAAATCCTTCAAAGTAAACAACCTTTTTTCTTCGATCTAAGAAACAAGATTTGGACGAAGAAAACCGACCTGCCATCTGCCTGCCGATAAGTAAACAGTGTCCTATAAGCCTTATTTGTTGTAAATGAAAAAAGCTTCTACTTTCAAAAAAGAAAAGAAAAAAGGACAAAAAAAAGATCTTTATCTTAAGAACAGACAAAACCCATCGCTTTAGCTAAATCTTTTAATTTAGCGACCAACTCTTCAGCTGTAGCCGGATCAATCTTGGTTGTAACGTCCTGCTTCTCTTCTTCTTTATAGACAGCCACAAGGTTGATTAAGTCCCTGAGCTGATTTTCTACTTCTTTTAATGCATCATCAGAACAACAAGAACATTCTTCATCACAAACCCCATCATTACAAACCCCCTCATCAGAAACAGAGCCATCACAACAATCAGGATCATCACAGCACTTATCCATCTCTTCCATCTCTTCTTCAGCACACTCTTGGTTTCCACAACATTCTTTCATTTTCGTTTGCCTCCATTAGAATTATTGAAGCTATTAAAAGCAAGTTTAATATAAGTTTTTCTATTTGATAGAAGAAATTAGGACTTCTAAAAAGCTTCGATAACCAACTAAAAAAAAACGTTTTAAAAAAACGAAGAATCTTAAAAATTATTTTTGAGGTCTTTCTTTAAAATAAGATTTATCCTTATGAATCTCAGAGATTACCAAATCCCTGATTATGGGATAATTTAATTCAACCCAATCTCCAGAACCGTTAATTGTTAAAACTAATTGGCGATGAAGAAGATTATATCCCTCACCGAAAGCAAGGCAAGATAATTCAAACTTTGTGCCAAAAGTCGGAACAATGTTTTCTTTCTTCCTGATATAATCAACATAATCAGTAATGAAAGATATTTCTGTTTTTTTAATCAACTCAACAAGTTCTGAATCCATAACCTTAAACGATAAAGCCTCTTTTTTAAAAGTTTCTAAAAGTTTATGAAAATTTCTAAAATTAAACAAATTCAGACCCCTTTGACAGTTTTGTCTCACTTTACTAGGAAAGAAATTTAAATTAATTTTACCTTAAACATAGCAAGCTTATCAAAAAGTCACACCAAGAAAAATTGTAGGGATAAGTTACCAATAAGTAACATAGAAAAATGTCAGAACTCCACGAAACAGATTTTTTAAGAAGAAAATACTTCTTAGACCTAGAGAAGTATGTTAATAGCTCTAGCCAGCCAGTTCAGAAAGACGATGATTCCTACTTAACCAGAAGACAAAGAGGATCATTATGGCATAAAACTGACCTCTTAGACCTGTTAAAAGAAAAAATCCATTTTGAAGAAAGAAAAGGTTTAACTTTAAAACCAGACTATACCACCAAGAAAACAACAAATCCTGTTTACTCTTCACCAACAGATAATTCTGGTTATTCTCCTACAAAGGGGGATTCTAGCTATTCTGCAACAGGAGGAAATCCAGGTTATGGTAGAGCATTAAACTACGGTTCAAAGCCTTATTAAGTTCGGGTTTTTGCAGAGATTAAATTTTTAAAAAAATTAAATATTTAGAAAGATAAAATACTTCTCAATACAAGAGATTTACAAAACTCTTCAATTTCAAAAAATCCTTTTTCATCTCTTCTTTAATCTTAGGAAACCTCATTCCCGCTGCCGGATGATAAGTTACAAAATATTTTTGATTATTTCCCATTATTATTTTCCCGTGAAGTTCGCTTAACTTAGTCTTCTTTAGTAAAGACTTTAAAGCAGAATTTCCCAAGATTACAATCAACTCTGGTTTAATTAATCCGATTTGTTTGTCTAACCACAACTCTTTACAGGTCTGAAGCTCTTTTGCAGAAGGAACCCGATTATTTTCAGGACGGCATTTTACTGCTCCGGTAATAAATAGATCTTTTCTGTTCAGATCGACAAGATTTAACATTTCATTAAGAAACTTTCCTGATTTACCTACGAAAGGAAGACCTTGACGATCTTCTTCCACACCTGGAGCTTCTCCTACAAACATTATTTTTGTTTTAGAATTGCCGTCTCCCGGAACTGCTAAGGTTCTTTTTTTCCATAACGGACACGAAGTGCATCTTCTGATCTCTTCGGCAAGGGAAAACAAGGTTGACATTTTTATAGCTACACTCTCTTTTAATTTTTATAAAGTTTTTTTCTTCTCCAACATAACCTACTGGTTTTATTTTTTTATTTGTTTTCTTTCTTAAATGTCAATCAAGACCTGTGCTTTCCAGCCGTCTTTTATTTTCTTGACTTCAAAAAGGTGCATGGTAATGGCTTTAACGTCAACCTTCTCTTCGTGTTTTTTACGATTTATTTTTTCACCCAGAGCCTTACATTTTAGATGATATTCTCCTTCTTTTTTAGTGATAATTACGTTAAATCCGCTAAAAATTAACTGCTCCGAATCTTTATAGAACAACAGATCGTCAAGAAAATCAAACAATAATCTGTCTATATCTTTGTGTTTTCCAGTGATTAGTTTCTCTTCTTTTTGACTAACATTAGAAAGTTCAAGCTGCGATTCCTCTAAAGCTAAACCACACTGTTCAAACAGTTCTTTCAAAGAAGGTGCTTCTGCTTGAAATAAGATGTCAGCAGTATGTTCGATAAATTTTCGTGAAGCTTTCATATTTTAATATACTTGTACAAATGATTATATAACTGTTTTGGTTATTAAAACCATCGGACCATTTCAAGCGATTCCAAGAGAAAAAATTATATATTCAACCACCACTTAAAAAATATGGCCTACCATTTAGGAAAATATCGAACAATTGAAGGAAAAGAATATGACCTTTGCAGCTTAACACCAACAGAATGTAAACTCTTTAATTGGCTCAGAGAAGAATATATTAACGCAGATTCCTGGAAAGATTTTCAAGACCGGACGGCTAGGCCGATTGTTGAAGCCGCGATGAAAGCTGCAGAAACAAGAACCGGAGAAAAACAGTTCCAATGGGAAAATTATTTTCTTTATAAGATCAGATACGATCTGCTCAGAAATGTTGGTGTCAGGACAGGAGAACTTAAAGGAGAGCTGTCTGACATGATTATAGAGGAATTAAAGAATTAACAAACAAAACTAAATTTCTTAAACAATACTCCACTTATCAGAAACCAATGTGATCAACTTCTCGGTTCATCTTTAAGAACAGCCTTGATACGCCTGACGCCTGCTGCACTGGACTCTTCTTTCTGGATATGAAACTTACCAAGATCTTTAGTGTTCTCAACATGAGGACCGCCACAGAATTCTTTTGAATACTCTCCAATAAAATAGACGGAAACTTTCTCGGGATATTTCTGGCCGAACTCCATCTGAGCGCCTAATTTTTCTGCTTCTTTTTTAGTCATCTCTTTCCGTTCAACAGGAATTGCTGACTTGATTAAACGATTAACTTCATCTTCAACTTTCTTTATCTCTTCCGAAGTAAGCTTTCGATCAAAGTTAAAATCAAATCTCAATCTTTCAGGAGTGATGTTGCTTCCTTTCTGCTTGATGTTAGGACTTACAACTTTTCGCAAAGCTTCATTCAATAAATGTGTAGCTGTATGAAGCTTAGTTGTTTCAGGAGACAGATCAGCTAAACCTCCTTTGAATTTTTTCTCGGCACCAAGACGGGACAATTCCTGATGCTTCTTGAACTCTTCCAAGAAACCTTCCACATCAACAGAGATATTATTTTCATCAGCCATCTCTTCAGTCATCTCTAAAGGGAAACCATAAGATTGAAACAATAAGAAAGCATCCACCCCAGAGACGTCTCCTTCCTTGGCCATCTTCTCAAATTCTTTCAGTCCTTTCTCCAGAGTACGTTCAAATTTCTCTTCTTCATTCCTTAGCTCTGAGATGATAAAATCTTTCTTCTCATCCAGGATAGGATAATCTTCCTTATACATTCCGAAGATAATATCGACCACAGGCTCGCAAAATCCGGCCGGCATTCCAACCTTTTTTCCATGCCTGATGGTCCTTCTGATGTATCTTCTCAAAATATAACCTTGATCAACATTACTAGGAGCCACTCCTCTCTCATCACCCATGATGAAAACTGCAGCCCTCAAATGATCAGCCATAACACGGTATGAAAAAATATTTTCATCGTTAAGTTTCTCTGTAGCAAGAGAGTTTAATTTTTTAAAGATCGGCTGAAATAATTCTGTGTCAAAAACAGTTTTCTTTTTCTGGAGAATCATCGCTACTCTTTCAACCCCTAAACCGGTATCAACATTTTTCTGTTTCAAAGACCGGAAAGTTCCATCTTTCTGTTTATTATACTGCATAAAAACATCATTCCATATCTCTACCCAGTTCTCATCTTGAGGATCAAACTTCTTTGGAGCCTTAGCATCAGAAACCCAATAGAACATCTCTGTATCAGGGCCGCAAGGACCGGTCTCTCCTACAGGCCCCCACCAGTTGTCTTTTTTTCCCAGAAAAGCTATCCTTTCCTTCGGAACACCTAACTTTATCCAGATTTCTGCTGATTCATCATCCTTAGGAGCATCTTTGTCTCCTTTAAAGCAAGTTACGGCAAGCCTGTCCAGAGGTAATTTCAATTCTTTGGTCAGAAATTCAAAACTCCACTCAATCGCTTCTTTTTTAAAATAATCTCCTAATGACCAGTTTCCCAGCATCTCAAAGAAAGTTATGTGTCTATTATCTCCCACTTCTTCAATATCTTGAGTTCTCATGCATTTTTGCACGCTTGCCAGCCTTTTACCTTCCGGATGAGGCTGTCCAGCAAGAAATTCAACTAGAGGGTGCATTCCCGCATTAGTAAATAAGACTGTAGAATCATTTTTAGGGATCAAAGGGGCTGAAGGCACAATTATGTGTCCTTTCTTCCTGAAAAAGTCCAGATATCTTTTCTTAAGCTCTTTAGCTTTCATTCTTAATGAGAAATGAGATTGGTTTTATATATTTTTAGATTACAGAAGCTAAGAGAAGCCCGGAATAAGTTGAGAAAAAACTAAAAGAGATAATAAAAGATAATAATCTAAGAAACCGCCTTGTTCATCCGCTCAATAATATCATTAATCTTTTCTTTTGATTTGCCATGCGCAGCTAACCCTTGCTCGATCGTTTCAAATGCGGCTCCACCGCAGCCCATGCAACCGATGCCTTCATCCATCAAGATTTCAACAGCTTTAGGATACTTCATTAAAAGGTCGCCGATCATCATTTCCCCAAATATTTTTTTAGTTGATTCTTTCCGGTTTAATTCTTCTTTTTTCATTTTTAACAGACCTCCATTAACGTAAAAATCGCTTAAATTGAGTGTATTTTTTAAAATATTCTCTTACCCCTTCCTGATATTCCTGAAAATCAATCCTGCGTCTGCAAAAAGAATCATATTTACTATTCAAAGTTAATTTAGCTATAATCTCAATTACTGAAGGGTTTACGTTAATCATATTTGCACTTAAATCAGCATGATAATCGCCTTTCAGATAAACATCACCGTAATTGTTATGTATACTTAAAGGTCTTACTATCGGAACTTTCGGAGGAGAATGAACCAAAAAACCCATGCTTTTCTTTCCTTTAGTCTGGGCAAAAGCATCTTCGTTAAATTTTCTTAGTAACTTAGAATTTCTAGATAAAAAAAACAAAGCGGGATTCTCGTCAGCTTCTCTTTTACTCTGTAATCTATTCAAAAAAAAATTTACACACCCATTCAAATAAGTCTGCCCTTCTGATTCTTCGAACAACTCTTCCTGAACAACAAAGCCGCCTTCATACAATTCATATTCTTCATCAACAGTTCTTAAAAATTTATCATCATGAACCAACTTTATCCTGCCGTCAGGATGATAATAGATTGCGTCTCCCGTAAGTATAGAGCCATATTTCATTGTCTTTAAATCTAATTCTTGATCTAAAACTCCCTGCATGACATCAGAGATTGAAAAAGGGAATGAATCATGGTAGATCATATCAGGCATGACTTCTGTAAAAAGTCCTTGAACCTGTTGATAAAGTGTTAATCCGCCAAACAGATATTCCAAAGATTCATCAACACGGTTTTCTAACGAACCGCTCAGGCATCCTTTCAATGATTTTAATAATAATGGGTCCATCTGGTCTCTTTTAGCCTCACTTTTGGGATTATTAATAAAAGTTGTGGTCTGTTAATATAATTTTGACAACATTAAAAAGTTATATAAATCCTAAAAGAATCTTAATTCCTATGCAAATAAGCTTTTTTGTTGAATTTCCAAAAACAGACTTGGAGGGGTTGAAATATTTATCTTGGCCGACTAAACTTTACATTACAGCAAGAAACTTGGAAGAATTCAACAACCTAAAAAAGAAATTTAAAAATAAATATGTGAAAGAATTTATTTACTGGCCAGCTCTGAGTAAAAAGGAAGGGTACTGGATTTCTCCATTTTCAAAAAAAGAAGGACTGAGAAGAATTTTTCAAGAATTAGAAAATAAAAAAGTCCCTGTAATGATAGATGCAGAATTACCGACTACACAAAATCCCTTACTCTATATCACTCAATTATTCAATTTTTTTGGAAATAGAAGACTAATCAGAAGTTTTATCAAAGATTACAAGGACATTAATGTAGCAGAATATTATCCTCAAGGAAAATTAATGAATTCCGTCTTAAAAGTTTTAGGGTTGCATTTTGATCCTAAAATTTATGGTTGCAGATCAATTAAGATGGTTTATCATTCCATGCACAAATTCAAAAAAGAATTCATTACAAAAGAGCTCGAAGAAGGCGTGAAAAGATTTGGCAAAAATTATCTGGTTGCCTATGGTGTTATGTATCATGGTAACAGCTGGGAAAATAAAATAACTTCTCAACAACTTAAAACAGATTTAGAGATAGCCCAAAAAACAAAAATAGAGGAAATAATTATTTTTCGTTTAGCAGGGTTAAATAAGACCTTTTCTTCATTAATCAAAAAATATTCAATCGAAAAAATTCAACCTAAAAATATTTATACTAACTGTTCATATTAAATATAAAATGAGCTTTAACGAAAGATATCAAGAAATACCCGGCTTACCATTACGGGACATTAACTTAGTTGAACTATTAAGAGAATATGAAGCTGATGAAGTGACCTTGAAAGTTGGAGAAAAAGATGAATTTACTTTCCAAGGATACCATGCAGAAGACCTAGACCGGCTAAGATCTGGAAGACCAATCCTTTTTGTCACTTCTGACGCTTATAGCCGATGCAGTGAAAAGTACTACAGCCAAAAAGACATCAAAGAATTAGATGATCTGATCAGAAATGAAGTTATTGATTTGTGCCAAGGGATTGATGCTTGGAACCTTCTCTTAAAGAAGTTTAAAACGGCTCCTAGTTTTAAAAATGGCTTTCAGGTTAGTAATAGTTCTTTTTTTTCTTTTGAAATCGAAAAAGGAAATAATTATAATATTACCAGGGTCACTTCCTTGAGAAAGAAACCGATAGGTATTAAGGACCGGTTTCTGGAGAAAGTTGGTCTGATAAAACCAAAATATTTTCGATTTTAGAAATTTTTATTAATTCTAGAACTCTCAGAACAAATATTTTAGAAATCTGTTAAATTTTTCTGTTTTTTATTGCTTTGTATAACTTCAGCAATAGTCCTAAAATCATTCTTCATCTGCTCAAGCATCTCTGGATTTCTGCCAGAATAAAGATAAGATGCAGGATGGACTACGGGAACCACATCAATCTTTTTATTGTTGATAGTAGTCGTAAGGATTTTCCCCCGTATCGACTTGATCCCGGTCTTATTCAGGATCCTTTCAGTAGCAAAATTCCCAATAGTCACGACTACTTTTGGCTCCATGATATTTATCAGTCGATTCAGCCTGTCGGTACAGTTATCAATCTCTTCCTTAGACGGATTTCTGTTATTTTCAGGACGGCAAAGCACAGTATTGGTGATAAAGATATTTTCTCTTGACAATCCGGCCGAACTTAACAGCTCTGTAAGGATCTTTCCCGACATGCCGCAAAAAGGGACACCTTGCCTGTCTTCATTTGCACCTGGAGCTTCGCCGATAAAAAGAACTTCTGCATCTGGATTACCAGAACCGAAGACCACCCGCGTCCTGCTTCGGCATAAGTCAGAACATTTACTGCAAGCAGAATATTTTTGTTCTAATTTATTGAAAAGCATAATTAAAAGAAAAATCAGGGATATTTAAGGTTTATTGTTATGTCGTCTAATCCTCAACAACCGAATCAAGAGACTCTTCTTTAAGTTCGTCGTTATCTGTTTTTAAATGGTCAGAGGCATTTTTAACAATCTCCTCTTCCTCTCTTCTGCTATAGACAACATTCCCGATTATATAAGTTGTCAGAAAGAGACCAAACAAAGTCGGCGCTATAATATTTTTTATTCTTTTTAGATTATCGCGTTCAGCTTCGTAAGAAGAAGAATTCTTATCTAACCGGTTTATTTCATGATCAGTATAAGCACAAGACCCGTAGAAACCAAGAGGCATGCCCCACAAAGAAATAGCTGTAAGAGTTCTTGCTGTATTTTTAGAGATAATCATTTACTAAATTAACCGCCCATACCCTTTACTCTTTCTGTTTATATTCAGTATATTGACACTTACCACAAACGGACCTAGTTTTATGTGCAGCCATGAACATGCCCGGACCACATTTCGGACAGGACTTGTTTTTTCTTTTGATAGAACTACCAGACACATCATAGAGAGCTGAAAGTTTCTTTCCTTCTTTCTTAACTTTTTGAGTCTTACCTTTCGGCACAACTTTCTTTGCCATATTTACTGTTCACCCTCTTTAACTTCTTCTACAGGTTTAACTTCTTCAGCAGCCTTAGCTTCTTCAGCTTGTTTCTGAGCTTCTTCTGCCGCTTTTTTTGCTTCCAATTCCGCAGCTTTAACCTCAGCAGCTTTTTTCTTAACTTCTTCCAGCTTCTTCTTCAGATGTTTAGTTAGTCTTTCAGATTTATTTTTTGCAGCCAGATCTTTGTAAACAAAAGCCAGGAATTTTGCTTTTTGCTGGCTGAATTTATTATTGATACTTTTCATGACTACTAAGCTGGAATCTGTTTTAAACTCTTTAGCCAAAGAATTTACTAGTTGTTCGTTGCTTGGTGTGACGCCTTCAAAAATTAATTCTCCAGAAACTTCCACCCTTCCTAATAACAAATTATTGTCCTTCTTCTCATTAATTATAACTTTCATAGTAAAAAACCTTCCTAACGTATTTTTATAGCATACTCGCCTTTAACTTTCAAACCGATTTTTTGAGCAATTTCAGAATTATTTACGTCAGTAACATATATTCTGCCTTGCCAACTAGTAGTAAAATTAACTGAACTACAAGCAGGACAAGTATCTCCCTCAACAAACAGCTTACATTTCCGGCATGCTTTTTTCTTTGACATGGTCTTATTTTTTCCCCTCTTCTTTTGATTGAGATTTTTTAACTACAGGCTCCTTTTGTTGTTCAAGCCATTCAATTTTTCCAAGACCTTCTTGCCTCATGCTTAATCCAATTTTAGGATTATTTAAATCCTTATAACTTAAAGCGATAATTCTGGCCTTACATTTGTCTCCTACTTTAAGACTCTGGTTAGTTTTCTTACCCTGTAAAACTTTCTCTTTACTAAATGAAACATAATCATCCATGCTCTGGGAGATGTGCACCATCCCTTCTACGCCCCCTAGATCTAAGAAAGCGCCAAAGTCAGTGATATCTCTCACAACACCAAAAACAAGCTCATTAAGTTCAGGTTTGAAAGTTAGTAATTCAAAATCAGCTTCATAATAACCAGCTCCATCTCCGGGAACGATAACTCCTTCCTTGACCTCACCTACATCAACTACATTAATTACAAAACCAAGCTCCTTGGAGACAAAGTTTTCATAAGAGGTCTTGATATTGTCCAAAACAGCTTCCTTCTTGGTTCTATCGAACATCTTAGGAGGCACCCTGACATAATCCTTTACTTTTACCTTGTAGAACATTTTGTATTTAATTTTGACTGTTAGTTTATAAAGGTTTCTAAAATTCCGAAAAGAAAATTTAAAGAAAATCCTGAAAAGAGACTATCCCTTCATCAATTGGGGTTTACGCTACTTTTCTAAAAGGATTTTCTCAAATCAAATATAACAAAATATTTTTACTAATTTTATAACATCCATCTCCAAAAATGAATCCTGGAAATTTCTGCTTATTTAATTTAAAACCTCAAAAAATCAGGTTTTCATAAAACTAAGAGTAGTTCTAAACTAGCTTTCTAAACTAGACTGCTGGCCAGAACTTAAAAAACACAATTTTGACTTAATCCACTTGAATTCGCCTCCATTTACTTAAAACTATCTCTAAAATAATACTAACATCAAACGGCTTTTATGAAACCCTAGCCGTCTGGGTCATGTTTGTCATCGTTTATCGCAGATAAACATGACTTGACCAGACGGAAGATACCATGTTCTTATACAAAGTATAGGGTTATGGTCTCTGTAGTAGGATAGGGTTTCATATTAGCCACGTCAAACATAATCTTTATAAATCATCTAAACTTAATTTAAAAGATGGATTTGAAAGAATTAAGAAGAGAATGCCATGAGCTAGCAAGCGTTCCAGAACTCCTCCAAGAATTTCAAAACAGCTGGATCAAGCCGATCAGAAAAAACACTAACCGCCAGATCCCTTTTATCAATAAGCTTTCAGAAGAAACTAAGACCGAGATCAACAGAAGATTAGCCTTAATCAAAAAAAATCTGGAGGATATAAATCGCGGTCAGATTATCAATCAAAAGTTAACCCACACTTCCAGATACCTGATTGAATTTAAGCTTACTACCTTAAACGGAGACGTGAATAAAAGAAAGATGATCACCAACTTACTTCTGCATGACGACTTTGTTAAGATAAAAAATACTCTCATCGACATCAAAGAGTTTGAAGAGAACCTTAAAGAAATAACTAAACAATATAATAACATCAACAAGATATTACTAAAAAAGCTCAAAGCTAAAGACACAGCAACTTTCCAGAATCTTCCCCATAAAAAGAATCTTAAAAAACTTACAGACCTTTCCAAAAAGCACCAAGTGATAGCCGAACATATCGGCAACCAATTTGTAGAGCTTTTGGGAGAATCTAAGAAAAATAGATAAGTATCAAAAAAATAAACAAAGAGGCATAAATAAGGATGGCACTAGAATTGATAATCGGAATTGTAGGAATGTTCTTCATCGTTCTAGGTTTTGTTCTGGAAGAGTTTCATCAGAAATGGAATCAAGACACAAAAAAGTATAACTTAGTTAATATCCTTGGCTCTAGTCTTTTGATTTATTACGCTGTAATCTTGAATAGTATACCCTTCATCATCTTAAATTCTGTCTGGTTAATAGCAGCAACATATAAGATGGTTAAGATCTTCAAATGATTAAGATTCTCAGATGATTAATACCATTTAAACAAAAATAATTTCTTCATATAATTTTTTCATATAATTTCCTTATAATTTAAGATCTTTCAGATTAAAAACAGCTGATCAGCTCTACTAAAGGTTTTACGGTACGGTAGCTCATCAGCTGACTATTAGAGATTTCGTGAAAGTTGGGCTTTTCAACTAATAATTTCAGATAAAAGATGTTATCGGCCGCAAATTCCTTTAACGCTCTTGCCGATCTTCTTCTGGCAAACCTTCTTACCACTTCTAAATCATAGATTAAGGCTTTCTCTTTTGTTTTGCCGAGGATATAAACAAGAGAATGATGAAAAAAAGCATCGCCTTTTTCTTTGGTGAAAGAAACTTCTGCCCGTTCAGCCACTTTCAAGGGAAGAGAGACTAAATCCCTCAGCAGAGGCAGGCTCTCTAATCCGAAACCATCAACAAATCGAAGAGGGACATAAGAAAGGACTTCTGAGCGGCTTGTAAAAGAAGGCCGATTGATGTATCTGGTACGAACATTGGGAATGCCAAAACTATTAAAATAAGCAATATTTCCAAGCGCTTCGGTCTTATAAACTAAAACGCCGGTTCTTGTTTTTCCGGCAACATAAACCAAACGCTGTTTATTGTCATCTAATAAGATTTCTGCTTCTTGCACAACTTTATACAAGGGACCGCTATTTAATGCGTCTATGACTGGAAGTTTATCAAATGACATCTTATTTATTTATATTTAATAAAAAAAGTATTTAATAATTATGATACTACACTTGATAAACAAAGAATTTTCTTCATTTCCGGCACAAAAAAATAGTTTTCTTTTTTAGACCTAAAATCCCTCGCAAACAATAAGAAACCTTTTTGATCTTTTTTTCTTAAACCTTCAACAACACTTACGACCAAAATAACAGAACAAGCCCAACAACCAAAATTATAACCCTTCCGAGAGCATTTAAGACTCTAAGACTATGTTTCAAAGCAGAATCTTTCTTTCCGTGCTTTTTATCGATCTGAAACTGTTCTTCTTGATGCTTTCTTTCATCATGAATTAAATAAGTATGACCATGAAGGTAATTAAAAAACAACACTATGCCGATAGGCAGCAAGAACAAGATTAGACAATAATATAATATCAAAGGCAAGACTGAATACTTCATGAAACCCCCTACATAAAGATCCCGCATCAAGTAAAATAGATCGCTTACTCCAGTAAAAGTGAACAAGGAAAGCAAGAAACCTAACACAAAGAGACCAAAAGGAAAAAGTAAAAACTTAGTAAAAATTAGTGCTGTCCTTCTAAGACTTTTAAACTTATGATTGACAATACCTTCACTTATCTTTAAAAAATAATTTAGTCCAACCAATCCAAAAATTACTGCTAATAACCCCACAACCTTATAAAATAGATAGTACAAACTGGGATTGTAAAAGAACGAAAAGAACCCCATCCCGAAAAGAACAAAAGCTAAGTAAGAACCCGCAATATAACTAAAACCTCTTTTCAGTACCATTTTATGATCTTTAGTCAGACATAATATTGCTAACAATAAGATCAATAACGCCATTGTTCCAGGATGAAACCTGTTCTTGAAAGCCTCGCTGGTTACTTTAGAGAAAGTTAAGAGATTCAGTACATAATGTGGAGAACCTCCGCTAATTATCCCGATAGATTTATCTGTTATAGAAGGACATTCGAAAGCGTCATTATCCTTAATCCAATCTTCCAGTAAGGAAGTGATCGATTCTTTTCCGATAAAATAGCTGCCTTTCACAAAAACTACCGGCACAAATTGTTCATCCTGATCAACCTTGTAAGCATTAAAATATTTTTGCAGCTGTTCATAATTATGAAAATCGTGATATACTTCAAATTCGTTCAGATTAAGTGAAGGAAATTTTGTTTTTAAGGAGATGAAATAACCGTCTAAAGAATCGCAGTCGATGCATTCCCGGCCATAAAAGTAGTACACGCAGTCGTCATCTCTTGATTCTTGGATGATAGAAATTTCATCTAGAAACTCTTGAGTATAATTTTTTTTAGGAGTTTCAGCTAAAACTGAGACAGCGATGATACTACAAAAAACCAACAAGAGTAAGAAGATCCTTCTTTTCAATCACATCACCATCTTATTTTTATTATTTTTATTCATGTTAATAGGGTTATATTATTTATAAAGGTTTTCTTTAAAGGTAAAAAAAAAGAATATACTTATTTTAGATAATCTTGTAACTAAACATTTTGATAACTAACTTTTTCATCACTTACTGTTAAAATTCCTGTTTGTCCTAAATCCAGTTGCCCAGAATTCCAATATAATTCATCAACAAAAGCATTTTGCTGTACTGGATTAACTTTTCCATCATGAGCTCTAAATCCACTTTCATGGAAATGACCGCTTACTGCTTTTGTAATCCTTAATTCTGCATAAAGGTTTCTTAAATCTTCATTACCCCTATTTTCTTTTTTGAGAGTTAATCCGTTTGCAGTAGCAATTAGTCGCATTTCTCCTTCTGAAACATCACCGTATTGTTTTCTGATTAGATCTTCAACTATAACACCTGAAATAACGCTTCCATCTACTTTTTCTCCAAAATAAGCAACATCAACAGCACCATCAACTGAATCAAATTTTCGTGGAACGTGACAAACAGCTACAGTTTTCTCTCCATCATTAACTAATTTTTTCAAATCGTGCATATTCACATAGTGCAATAATCCTCTAAATTGACCTTGAACCATTAATGCCTTATGGACTTGAAGATTATAAGAAATAATTCCTTCATCTGTTGGAATATACAGCCCAGAAGGGATTTCTTCATTATTTCCAATTTGATATTCTCCCCCACAAACAAAATCAGAACCCGGTAAAAAAACTAAATGATGACCTCTATTTTCAACTTTTTGAACCTCAAAAGCATTAATTAAATTTTGATATTTATCCTTAAAATGATTTAAAACGGGTTTGAATGATCCAACTGTTTCATGGCTTCCCGGTTGAACATAAGCTTCTAAACCGCTTTTTCCAACTGCATCTAAAATAACTGCCACATAATCTTGGCTTGCTTGTAACGATCCTTGACGTTCTCCAATGTCGCCGTTAAGAATCAATTTCTCTGCTCCTAATTTTTTAAGAACATTAATTGCAATAGGAACAATTTTAGAATCACGATGAACATCCGAGATTACGCCATATTTAGTTTCAGTTGCCATTTTATTTATACATTTTATTGTCTAGGAATAACCCCTTTTATAAATTTTACTCTTAAGTTATCACCAAGTAGGAAGGATTTTAGATAGATTCAGGCTTCTTTAACAAAATATAAAAAGCTAAAGGAGAAACCAATTCCAAAATGGTAACAGAAATAACTGAAGAAACTTTTCAAACAGACGTATTAAACTCAAAAACACCCGTAATCGTTGATTTCTGGGCTTCTTGGTGCGGGCCTTGCAAAATGCTTGCTCCTATCTTTGAAGAAGTAAGCAAGGATTATGAAGGAAAATTAAAATTTGTGAAGATCTCTACAGAAGATTATCCTAATGTAGCTGGAGAAAACATGGTCTCCGGCATCCCCTGCCTGATTATATTCAATCAAGGACAAGAAGTCGGCCGAATCGTCGGCTTTATGATAAAAGATGCACTTAAACAGAAGATCGATGCCATCTTAAGCCAGATTTGATTCTCTCCCAACCTCTATTTCCCTTCTTATCTATCTTAAAGGATAAATATTTATTAAGGACTTTTAATCCTAAATTCTTATGAGGGTATATTGTACAGGTATTTCAGGAGTTGGAGCTAGCAAGTACATTGAAGGTGTTGTCGAATATGCTAAAACCAAAGAAGAAGAGATTAAAATATTTAACGTAGGTAAAGAAGTTTTCAGGCTGGCAGAAAAGGCTGGATACCCTGTAACACCTACTGGTGTTCTGGACCTTAGCGAAAGGGCGCTTACCCATCTGACAGATACGGCTTATGAAAATATCGCCGGACGAATCGAAAAATATGAAAATGCCATCATAGATGCACACTTAAATTTCAGATGGAGAGGAGCGATCATAACTCCCGTAAAGATGAGGATGATAACGCCTCTTAAGCCGGATATCTATGTAACCATAATGGACCTTGCCAGACCAATAATCAAGAGGCTTTCGGAAGACACAAAGCAATGGAAACGTGAAATCGAAAAAAATAATATAACCATCCCTAATACTTTAGATCTGCAGAACATGGAAGTGAACCTGACTGAACAGATAGCCCATTATAAAAGAAAACCCATGTATGTTCTCCCGACAGGAGATTCTCCGGATTCATTATATAAGATTGCTACAAATAAAGATGTTGAAGTTGCATACGTAAGTTTTCCAATGACCCACATTTTAACCGACGAAGTTAGCCGGGAAAAGATTGATAATTTTGTAAAACAATTAAGACAGTTTGAGAACCTGGCTTTAATCACACCAAGAGCAGTTGAGGTCCCGACCAATCCTTCTTCAATAGAGGAACAACACACAGTAATGCAGGATTTGGGATGGTTTGTAGAAAAATCTACAAAAAGAATCTTTGTATACTTCCCAAAAATAGTATATTCCAGAGGTGTAGACCATGAATCCATCAGAGCTAAAGAGAGTTGTAAGGAAGTGTGGTTTACTGCACCTCCAGAGATGAGAGATCCTTTTACCAACAGTACGATCCATAAAAGATTTAATTCTCCGGAAGAATGCTTAGAAGCCCTTGTCAAAGAAGGATTAAAAAGAACTGAATAGAATTCTAAAAACCTTTATAAATAACCTTCATCACCATAATAATATGATAAAGATTGCCCAAGGTGCGGAAGCCGTACTATATAAGGATAATAACCAAATAATCAAGGAAAGGTTCAGCAAGAAATATAGGCTGCATCATCTAGACGAGTCCTTGCGTAAATTCAGGACCAGAAGAGAAGCTAAGATCTTACAGAAATTAGAAGAGATGAAGTTTCCTGCACCTCACCTGCAAGATTTTTCTGATAAAAGGATGTCTATCGTCATGGACTTTGTACCGGGAGAAACATTGAAACAAGTCCTGCAAAGAGGAGACGATTTTCAGCAGTTAGCAAAAGAGATCGGTGAAAAAGTCGGTGAATTACACCAGAATCATATCGTCCACAGCGATCTGACAACTTCAAACATGATCAAGCATGCTGTAAGTGGAGAAGTCACTTTTATCGATTTCGGCTTGTCCTTTTTTTCAGAGAAAATTGAAGATAAGGCCGTTGACTTGTTTTTACTCGACAAAGCCATGGAAAGCACCCACTTTCACTTCTATCCAGAAATTTTTGAAAGAGTAGTAGAAGGTTACAAGAATTCTTATCCTGAAGCAGGTAAAGTTCTGGAAAGGCTTGAACAAGTCAGCAGAAGAGGAAGAAACAAGAATAAATCAGCTTATTAAAAAGTTATAAGTCATTAAAAATTTTAGATCATCTCTTTTTTAAATAATTCTTAAAAGAGCATCTATTTTTGGAAATTCGTGGAAAAATCCGGAAGAAATACCGTAATGGTAGGAATGTAAATCCCTTTCATCCCATATCTCTCTGCTTTTTCTATATGCTGACAGGTAATGTAGTTATCGACGGAGAGATATTGTTGTCATATTCTAATGAGTTTTTAAGATCTCCTTCAATGAGATCTTTATGTCACCGATTTAAAAGTTATAAGTTATCAGCGATTCTTTAAATCCATTTCGTAGCGATAGTTCCCGGACCTCTCCTACCCACGATCGGCCCATCATCATAAAACAAGCCCGCTTTAGACATGTTTTCCCGGACCATCCTGGCACAGCTGAAAGTTGCCAAGAGAGCAGAATCTTTCATCACCCGGTACATCTCCTTGAAGAAATCTTCTGTCCACATCTCCGGAGCGGTCTTGGGAGAAAACGGATCGAAAAAAACGGCATCAAAATGATTTTCCGGAAGATCTTTACAAGTTTCCCGGGCATCACCGATTATTAAAGTAATATTTAGATTGTTTTTATTAAAATTTATCTGATCACTTTTAAGATCATTATTTCTTACTAATTCTTTATAAAAACTAAGACTCTTAATCGGAGGATCAACTTCTAAAACTTTCCCAACAATAATTGGATCAAACTCTAAACAAAAAACTTCAATCTGGCAATGAGGATTTTCTTCCAAAGCAACGTCTATAGCCATGGCCGAATTATAACCTAAACCAGAACAAACATCTAAGATTGCAATCTTCCCTGTTTTGGCAAACTCTTTAATCTTACAAGGGAGAACATACTTCTTAAGAGCTTCTTCTACAGCTCCAGTTTGAGAATGATACGATTCACCAACTTCTTCGTTAAGAAAAGTTTCAGTGTTATCAGCCGTGATTATTTTTTTTATCATTTTCCGGTTATTTTTTCATTTGCTTATTTGTCTAAACGCTTATCTGTCTGTTTTTCTGCTTCACTTATTATAAGTTTCTTTTCCAGCTCACTGATTTTTTTAGAACTTTTAAAAGCTCGATAAAAAAAATAATTACTTCCCACCAAACAGAACAAAGCTAAAGCTGAAGAAAGATAAGTTAGATTAAGACAAATATTTTCATCTGGTATTTTTAAGAATAGATCAGCTAAAAAAACATAAGGAACGGTCAAAAAACCATAAGCGTAACCTTCTCTTTTAAGAAGATAATGTTCTTCTTCCATCAACAATAATTTTTTTCTTGAAGGGTCATCTAAATCAGTAGAATAAGCTAGTTCAGGGGATGGCTTATCGGAAGGCATTACTTCTGTAAAATTAGTTTATTTTAAATAATTATCCGGTTAAAATTATAGAAACCTAACTCAAGAGATAGGAGTGATTAAAATTAAACTTTCTCAGCCCGGCCTTTTCTGATCAATAAATCTGCAACCTCGGGGAAAATATCAACTTTATCTCCTTTATCGAAAGGACCGTAAACCTTCAGATCTTTCCAGACAAAACTCGGCATCGGATGGATAAAACGAATAGAGGTTTTGGGAAGCTCCTCCAGAAGTTTCTTTTTTTCTGGCTGAACTTTCTTTTCAGAAAAAGAACTAGTATCTTCATCTTCTGCAGACATTATGGGGGCACCTTCAAATTTAGAAAAAGTATCTGTTTTTACCTGTTCAGGGATTGAAGAAGGTTTCTTCTCTTCTCGGATTATGTTTGTCCTTTTAAGTTCGCCTTCATTTATATCCGGCAGTTCTCCTTGAAATAAGTTCAGCAGCACACCTCCCCTATAGAAATCTAAAGTTTTTAACAGGCGGTCATAAAAGATCTTTTCTTCACGCAACATAGAACTGGTATCAATAATATCAGAACCAGTCCTACTTCGGTTCATAGCGATATCTAAGATCTTTTTCTCACGTTTTTCATAGAGCTCTTTAAGGATTCTTTTAATACTCCTCATCTCATATTCAACCTTGTCCTTCTCGCTGGCTGCGAAAAGTTCGTCAGAGTTGTTCTTAAGATCCAGCAAAGCTTTTTTTTCTCTAAGATAAGAGACAACATCGATAAAGAAGGAATTGTCTAACTTCTGCAAATCCTCTTTTTTCTTCTCATTACGAAGCATATCATACAAAGTTTCTAGAGTTATCTTTATATTGTCCATCTTCCTATTTTATCGTATATCTGCTTTTAGCTGATAAGTATCCAAAAGAGTATCACTAATAAACTCTCACCGATAAACTCTCACCTATAACTAATAGCCTTAGTAAGTACTATTCCCCCTTGACATTAAGAATACCAGATGTTTTAAAACTTATTGTTACTGAAAAGGATATATAATCAAATTAAGTTTAATTCGTTACCAAACAGTAGCAAATCACCCAAACATTTATAAATAGTTTAAGAAAAGGAAAAAATAAGGAAAATAAAGGAAATATAGAGGAAATTATGGATTCAGACTCAAAATCATTACTAAAAAGGATAGTGCTTATTTAAAAATTTAAAGATTTAAAAAAGTGAAAGATTAAAAACACCTCCTACAAAAACTAAAAAAAACATGACCAAAAATTGTTAAAATGACTTCCTTAAACTTCAAAACCCTCTCTTTCAAAAAAGAAGGAGATGAACTTATCGTCACTTTACTTAGATTATTCTACACTAAAATTCCGCTTCCAGAATTAGAAAAGATCGGTAAATTTGAAATTAAAGATGCTCACACGATCGTCTTTAAAAATATTGAAGAGAGCAGAGCGGAAAAAAAGTTTTCGTTCCTGTTGGCAAAATATTTTGAAGATCTCAGGAATAGGTTAACAAACAACAGCACCACTTACATCCACAAGAATTCAGGAATTCCCTTGATCGGAAACGTCTCTTTCGGGATCGTCTATCGAAACTCTTCGATCATTGAAATAAAACCGATAACCTCATGCAACCTAAATTGTGTCTATTGCTCCATCTCTGAAGGGCTGGAAAGCAAAAAACATGATTTCGTCGTCGAAAAAGATTATTTAGTAGAAGAACTGAAAAAGCTAATCGATTTTGTTGGTGAAAAAGTTGAAATCCATATTGGTGTGCAGGGAGAACCTTTCCTATACGGAGACCTGGAAGAATTAATCGCTGATATTCAAAAGATGAAAGAAGTAACTAGAATTTCAGTTGATACAAATGCCACCCTGCTTAACAAAGAGACCATTGACAGGTTATCAAAGAACGATAAATTACAATTAAACTTTTCCCTTGACGCTTTAGATGAAAAAAAAGCTAAAGAAATTGCCGGAACGGAAAGATATAACCTTAACCAGGTCAAAGAAGTCATCTCTTATGCTGCTGAAAAATTGAACCAAACCCTTATCGCTCCGGTGATTATGCAGGGTTATAATGACGACCAAGTTGAAAACATAATCCAGTTCGTCAAATCGTTAAAGGACCAGCCCAGATTAGGCTTCCAGAATTTCTTAACGTATAAGACTGGAAAAAATCCTGCAAAAGTCCGGCCCTGGAAAGATTTTTTTAAGACGCTAGAACAACTAGAAAAAAAGCACGATATCAAGCTTAAACTTTCTAAAGAGGATTTTAGTATCAGAAAGACTAAAGAGTTGCCTAAACCTTTTGCTGAAGATGGCCTGATTACAGCCAGGATCAAATGTCCTGATCGGTTTCCAAACACTTCCATCGCTACGGCTAAAGACAGAACAATCTCTATTCCGAATTGTCCGTTCAAGAAAGATAAGATCGTAGAACTAAAAATATTCCGAGACAAACATAATATCTTTAATGGAAGGTTAGTGTAAGATGGCAAATTATAATAAATTCTTTGAGGAAATAGTTTCTAATCTTGTTAAAGAACCAAAAATAGCATTTCATATTAATGTGAGAATAACTGAAGGAATTAAAGTAAGAACTGGTGAGATTGAAGGATGTACCAGAACTTATACATTTCAAAGAAATAACCAAAATCCTTTAAGACATCAAGATACTAATTTGAGATATGATAACGAAAGAGAGATTAGAGAAGATGAAAATGATTGTGCAAATGGATTAGTTAAGAGGATTAAACAAGAATTAGGTGTTAGTGTAGAACAAGGAAATGAAGGATATAAGATCATTGGAGAAGTTTCAGAAACAATCAGAGAAAGATATTTTAAACAAGAAAAGGAGTACATAATTCCGAGCGCTTCTGAGGACCCCAGAATAAGTACTGGGATCTGTAGAGATTGGCTAAAAAGATTTTATGAAGTAAATAATTTAACCAAACCTAAAGGGTTTTCTTCGATGAGAGGAAAAGAACTTAAGAACTTACTAAATAGCGTATTGAAAGAAAATAAAATCAAAATAGAGAAAATTATTCCCCATATCAGATACTAGAACTAAATAAAAAATCCTCTCTCTTAATCTCATCAAATGACATCCTCCCCACCCTAAAGGATGGGGTATCCTTGTTGTATTGTTAAGCTATCCCGTGATGTGTTTGCTGATTATCAATGTAATTCTGAACAGTTGAGAACTCATTGTAACCAACCGTTACTGCACAACCGCCTGC
>JAHJDB010000039.1 GCA_018812765.1 Nanobdellota archaeon | reverse complement strand
TTGTGCAAGAGCAACTTTTACTCTTGGAATTCCTTTAAGAACTTGCTTTACAATCCAAGTTCTTTTCTTAAAAGTTAGTTTGTACATTATGACCACCAAAAGCCATAATACTAACCGGAACTAAAAACGGGATACTACAATCTGGTTCTTTTAAAATATATCTTTTAATACATAAAATGTTATTAATAATCCTGGAGAGATGTAGAATATGACAATAGAATTTAAAGAAGAACCTTTGGTGCAAGGAGTTTATCTTCGAACAGAAGGGAACTGCTTTAGATATAGCATCCGTCCAGCAACCTGTCTGACAACTTTTCCTCTTTTTGGAAATTTGCACTTGATTTATTCAAATAAGACTCTTGAAAATCCAATTGAAGATATTGTTGCAATCTTATTTGCACAAAAGGAACGATACAAACGATTTAAAAAAGGGTTGGAAGTTATTCAGGGCTCAAGCAGAGAAAAAGACTATAAGTTAGATGTTTTTAAAGAGATTATAAAAATTTCAAGAAGTGTTTTTTTTAAAGAACAATCAGCGAGATTTACTTTGGTAGAAAGCTGTTTAAATAAACAGATTGAAGAAGAGACTAGATTAAATCTTGTAAAACAGCCCGGCAGCGGATTTTATGATTTTAACCCGGGTTATTTAAGAGTACGTTCTGCAGTTACTAGGTTACATGGAGCGGTTCTTGATGCAGAATATTGTTTTGATAAGACTATGGTTGGTAAAGGTATAAAAGCAGAAGAAAAATTTGGTAAAGAGCCGGATGTGGAAAGTTCACTTGATAAAGCAGAAAAACTGCTGGAAAGGTTGTGTAGGCAGGAATCGAAACAAAACGTTTTAGGCGAATTAGAGAAATGGCGAAAAATGAGCCTTGAAGATATTCAAAGAAATGCAAGCAATGATGCTGCAAGAATCTTTGAAAGAATTGAGAATGCAAAAAGATAATTTTAATTTGTGTTAATTTAAGTTACATAACAGAAACCTTAATAAAAAAGTTGATGTTTTAGCCTATTTGCGGGGATATAGTATAACCTGGCAGAATAGGGGCCTCCAGTAATGGAGGGTTGAGCAAATGCGATGAAAAAATCTTCCCTGAAGTAAGCCTTAGATCTGGGTTCGAATCCCAGTATCCCCACTTTTTTTTGAAGATAAAGACGGTTTTTTCCTTTTTTTCTGTATTTTTATGATGGGGTTGTTTTAAATTTTCAGAAATGATGAATTAAGAGATTTATTGAACTATCCCGAATCCAAGCACCCTTTTAACTAGTTCTATCTTCTGACTAGGTCTCATGGAGAAATGGTTCTGGTATCTGAAAAATGATCTTACTGGATGAGCTTTAACATCTTCCCTGTTTTCGATAATGTCCAGAAGAACAGTTTCCTTTACTCTTACAGATAGGTCTGGATTTACAAAGTAAGGTTCAATCTCATAAATCTTTCCGTCATTTCCATTATGAGAAGCGTATCTGCCAATTTCGAGGTCTTCTTCATCTAAAACGATAATGCCAATCTCTTTGAAACCAAGGAATTTGACGATCCCATAATAATAAGGGTGTCCGTTAAGCTCTTCAGCAATCCATTCCTTGTCTTTTTTGAAGAACTGATCGATAGAATCATATCTTTTTCCCATCTTTTTGTTCTTTAAACATTCCTTTTTAAACTTTTAGTTGAAGATAATAATTTCGCCTATGATTTTTCTTCAATTAAAGTTTGGAAGATTTAAAATCATTCTGCAATAATTATATTTTCTATTATTTTGTGGAAAAGAATATAAACAAAAATTACGTTATTCAAATTAATGTTTAAAAAAAGAGGCCAGCCGGAAAACTTTTTTACAAACCATAAGCTTTGGATGGGTGTAACTACCTTAATCGGAACAATCGTCGGTGCAGGAATTTTAGGAATTCCTTATGTCATCTCTCAAAGCGGTTTTTTAGTAGGTTCAATAATCATAATCTTGTTAGGCGTTTCACTTCTTTTCCTTAATCTGCTGACTGGAGAAATTGTATTGAGGACAAAAAAACAGCATCAGCTGACCGGTTACGCGGAAAGATATCTTGGCAGATGGGGTAAACGGTTGATGGCTTTCTCTTTGATGTTTTCAATCTATGGGGCATTAACGGCGTACTTGATAGGCGAGGGAGAGACGCTGAAAGCGATATTTGGTTTTTTAAATTTTGGAACTCCTTTATTTTATAGTTTAGTATTTTTTTCTATCGCTTTTCTTATAGTTTATAAGGGAATCAAGGCCGCTGGAAAAATGGAGCTGATTTTGATCATATCCTTGTTACTAATAATTATCTTAATCGGTGTTTTTTCTTTTGAACAGGTCAAAGTAGAAAATCTTACCACCATCAATTTGGCTAAATTTTTTATTCCTTACGGGGTGATTTTTTTTGCCTTGATGGGTAGTCCGGCTATCCCTGAAGTACAAGAAGTTCTTGAGAACAAGAAACAGAAGATACGGAAGGTAATAATTCTCGGTTCTATAATCCCGATAGTGCTTTATATTCTCTTTGCTCTTTTTGTTCTGGGTATCGTCGGGTTAGATAACTTTAACTCTTTACAGCCGAACGAAAGGATCGCTACCATTGCCTTGAGCATTTTTTCTTCTCCCATACTAGGAATGTTCGCGAATATTGTTGCAGTATTGGCAATGTTTACTTCTTTCTTAACTTTGGGAATCGCTTTAGTAGAGATGTACGAATTTGATTATCATCTTTCCCGCAGGAAAGCGTTATTGTTGGCGTTTTCACTTCCTCTAATCATCACTTTGTTTAAGCTCTCAACATTTATAGCTGTAATTGCGACAACAGGAGCGATAGCAGGAGGCTTTGAAGGAATATTAATTTTGTTGATGTATCAGAAAGTTAAAAAACTGGGTGACAGAACTCCGGAGTATTCAATCAATACTTCAAAATATTTTAGTTATTTTTTGATTTTGTTGTTTGGTTTGGGGATAGTATATCAGATCTTTATTAATCTGTTTTGATTAGATTAACATTAAAGGCGGTTTTTTAAGGAAGAAATAACTTTTAGATAAATTAAAGAGATATATAGTTTTTATTATAACAATAAATTTAAACAATCTGTCTTCTTATTTTATTTTGGTGAAAATATGACTAACTCAAATAATATAAAAAGCATAGATGCTCTTCTTCATCCAGCAAGAAATAATCAAGATTTAAACTGTCCAGAAATTCAATGGATGGGAACGGATCTTATACATTGTCCTGGAATAGGAGAATGGAAATGTAAACTTAAAACAGAGATATATGGGGATTTGCTTTGTGGTGGCGGATATGAAAATTTAGATTACAAGCCCTGCAATTGTTCCAATTATCAAATCTGTAAAGTTTATAATAAACACCATAATAGCCAAAAAAATAAATAATCTGTTCTGATATTATTCAAAATTTTTCTCTCTTTATTCGGTAGCTTAATCATATGCCTACTTAATCTTAGCATAACAAAATATATAAACTTGTTAATTGTGGTTATTGTTATGGGAAAGAGTGAGGCTATCTTAACTTTGAATTCAGCGAGAAGATGTTTTCTTCCCGAGTATTGTTGTGGTTTATTATTATTGTTCTTGCTTTTTGCTGCTTATCAAAAAGGGATTAGCTTACCTAGGCCAGCAATCTATTTTGTAGGTGGTTTAGGTCTTTTGTCTATTGGAATAGCTGAATACACCAGATTTTTTGGTGACCGCTATAAGGTCTTTGAAGATAAGCTCCTAATGATCAATGGGATGATTAATGTCAATAAAAAAATGTTATATTACCATCCTCTTGCTTTTGTACCAGACATGAATATCAAACAGACAGCTTGGGAGAGACTATTGGGCTATGGAACAATTTTTATAACAGTCAGCGGGGAGAGATTTGAGATTAAGAATGTTACTAACCCCAATTTTGTCTTGGAGATGTTTGAACAGCTGATAGACAAGAGCAGAAAACATGAAGAGAAGATAAAAAAAGAATGAATATAAATGAGGCAGTTTAAATAAGAATTCTAGCTGATTTTAAGTGGTGCAAGCATCTAAAATTTAAAGTTTGTTTTTGCTTTGTTTTTCTAATTCTCTTAGCCACATTAAACCTATTTTGATCATTAACTTATTAAACCTATCAGAGACCTTGTAGGTTTTTTTGTATAAATCTAAATCAATCAATCCCATGCCTCTCATAGGGGTTAAGATCCGGTCATAAAATTGTCTTTTATTATAAGATATTTTCATCTCTCTGTCAAGAGGTGATCTTCCTTTTGGTTTAATGATCGCTTCACCGTCGTGTAGCTTGGTGGCGAAAAGGCCCATTTCAGTTTTTCCAATCTCTCCACCATTATCCCACATATATTGTAATAACATCTTTCCGACAATCTCTTGTTGTTCTGTAGCAAAAATTATCTTGAAGATGTCGTCCGGTAGATTGTATTGGTCAAAAAGAATTACCATAAGCTACAGAAAGGATATTAATATATAAATATTACGAAAAGGTATACTGGTCATTTAAAGAAAGAAAGTAAAACCTATTTTATAACCACAACGTTTATAAATAAAAGCTAAAAGTAAATAGTATCATGGGAAGAATCAAAACCACATTAGTCAAGAGAAAAACAAAAGAACTTTTAGGCCTGCATGGAGATAAGTTTGCTACTGATTTCATTCAAAATAAGCAGATTACTGATAGATACGCTAAAGTTGAGAGTAAAAAGATAAGAAACATTATCGCCGGGTATATGACAAGATTAAAAAGAAAAGAAGTTTAATGTTAATTTAGTTATACCTAGTTCAACTGTTTAATTGATTATATTTTAACATTAATTAAAAATTCATTATTTTTAAACAAAATGCTTATATATCTTGTTTCTTTAATATTAACTGATGTTAAATTACTTTAATTATTATTCCGTAGAATAAAGTTTTAGCATAACTAAGTAAAAATAAAAAAAAGAGGGTTACTTTAATTTGATTAATATTGCTGATTTAAAACGTCTTAAAGAAATACTGACAGTTTTTCATGAAGAAGGACTGGGTTATTATGTTCTCAAAGCTAAACTGAGGCCTTATCTTCCTTTTGTTAAGAGATTGAAGAAACCGATTGTTGTACCAGTTAAAAGTATGCAGAAACAAGCTGAAGGGATGAGAAGAGCTTTTGAAAGATTAGGGCCGACATTCATAAAATTAGGCCAGCTCTTATCTTTAAGACCAGACTTGGTTCCCAAAGAATATTCTGATGAATTTAGAAAACTACAAGATCGGGTGCCCGCTTTTCCTTTCGGCCAGGCAAAAAAAATGATTGAGCAGGATTTAGGCTTGCCTTTAAATCAGGTTTTCAGGAATTTTGATAAAAAGGTTCTCGCTTCTGCATCAGTATCACAGGTTTACAAAGCAGAATTAAGATCTGGAAAGAAAGTTGCTGTCAAGGTGCAGAGACCGAACATAAAAGAACAGATTGATGCAGACCTAGAAGTTTTGTTTCATCTTGCTCACTCTTTAGAAAAACATTTTCAAGGGATCAGGAATTATCACCCTGTTGATATCGTCAAAGAGTTTGCATTATGGACGAGAAAAGAGTTGAATTTTGAAAGAGAAGCTCTCAACGCCGTACGATTAAGAGAAGCACTGAAAGATAACAGTCAAAAAGTAAAAGTTCCTAAGATTTATGCCAAGTATTCTTCTAAAAGGGTATTGACTATGGAGTTTGTTGAAGGAGTAAAGATGGATAATCTTGAGGCTCTAAAAAAATATAGAATTAGCCGTAAGAATCTAGTCACAACCTATTTTACTTCCATACTTGAACAAGCTTTATTGCACGGATTATTTCATGCCGATCCTCATCCAGCAAATATCTTCGTTCAAAAGGATGGTAAATTAGTTTATCTAGACTACGGCATTATGGGCGAGTTAAAGCCTAGCGACAGGAAGAAGATTATTGCCTTTATCTATTCTTTAAAAGAACAAAATTCCGATAAGAGCATCGATATTGTCATCTCTTTAGCGAAAGATGTTTCTAAAGCCGATCTTCTCGAGTTCAAAACGGAAACTAAAGCTATCCTTGAAGAGGTTTATCAGCATTCCTTAGAAGAAGCAAGTTATGCCCACGCTTTATATAAAGTAATAAGTGCGGGAGCAAGGTATGGAGTAATCTTCGATCCAAATCACATCTTGGTAGCTAAAGCGATCTATCAAGCAGAAGGGCTGGCCTTGAAATTATATCCTCAATTCAATGTTTCTGAAGGGCTGCAGATGTTTGCATCAGAATACCTGCAGCAAGAATTATTGCCCTTAAAAAACGTTAAAAAATTTGCAGGATATCTATGGAGCAGGAAAGAACTCTTAGTTGAACTTCCAGAACATATTACGAAAATAATTACTAAGTTAGAAAGTCCAGAGCCACCCAGTGGAATCAGCGCTTCACAACTTCATGAAGTCGAGCATGAATTTGAAAAAGAAATGGAATATATGCAAAGGAGAAGAAATTTAAGCTTGATAATCTTCACTTTGCTGCTGGCATCAACGATTTTATTCTACTTGGAAGGCCGGACAAAATTTTTAGGGCTACCGATTAGCGGGATATTGTTTGTATTAACATTACTTTTTTTAATTCATTTTCTTTTCTTCTCAAAAAAAAAGGAGGTCAATAACAATGAAGAAAACGGTCCATAAAGCAGTTAAAACGGGGTATGGTTTAGGTTTGTTAACTTTAGCTGAAGCGAAAAAAGTTGCCGCATCAGTGAAAAAAGAATTAAAGTTAAATGATGCAGAAAGCCTTAAACTTGCTAAAGAATTGGTTTCTAACTCTGAAAAAGCAAGTAAAGAAGTGTTGCAAGTTGCCCAAAAACACTTTGAAAATGCTTTGCTAAAGTCTGGTTTTGTTGGTAAATCAGAGCTGAAAGGAGTTAAGAGATTGGTGATGAGAAAAGTTGAACTTGCCAAGAAAAAAGTAAAAGACAGAGTAAAAAAGATGAAGAAGTAATTTTTTATTTCTTTTTCAAACTTTTTTTAAGGTTCTTTTTAAGTTTCTACTAAAGACCAAGTTATTAATAGTCCTATTTTTCTATAGAGCCAGACTACCCTAAAACTTTATAAATACGCTACTGTTCTAGCCTTTTGATGACTGTTAAAAAGAAAAATACTAATAAGACAGAAAAAAGATCTAGCAAGAAGAACGAAACAGTTTCTTCAGAGAAAGTGCAGCCAGAATTAAACATAGCTTTAGTAGGTCATGTTGACCATGGCAAGACTACGCTAACTGAAAGATTTAGCGGTAAATGGACCGATACCCATTCTGAAGAACTGAAGATGGGCATCACTATCAGATTAGGGTATGCTGATTTTACAGTTTACAAATGTGAAAATTGTGATTATTATACTTCTAAAAGTAAATGTTTGAAATGTAACGGTGAAACAATTCCATTAAGAAAGATTTCTTTGGTTGATGCTCCAGGACACGAATCCTTGATGGCAACTATGTTATCTGGTGCGGCTATTGTTGATGGGGCAATATTAATGGTTGCTGCTAATGAGAAATGCCCTCAACCACAAACAAAAGAACATCTAATGGCCTTACAGATTTCTGGAATAAAGAAGGTTATAGTTGTACAAAATAAGATTGATTTAGCTACTCATGAAGAAATTTTGAAGAATTATCAACAGATAAAAGATTTTTTGGCAAATACTGATTACAAGGATGCGCCAATAATCCCTATTTCTGCAAGAGCTAATGTTAACATAGACATGTTGATAAAAGCCGTAGAGAAATATATTCCCACTCCTGAAAGAAATGTTAATGCGGAACCGTTAATGTTGGTAGCAAGATCTTTTGATATCAATAAGCCCGGTGTAAAGCCAGATAAATTGATGGGCGGAGTTTTGGGCGGCACCGTCAAACAAGGTAAATTTAAGGAAGGAGATGAGATTGAAATTAGTCCAGGTTACATGGTTGAGGAAAAGAACAAAAAAGTGTGGAAGCCGTTAAGGACCAGGATAGTGCAGATTTATTCTGGTGGTCAGCCGGTAAAGGAGATTTTTCCAGGCGGTAGTATGGCTTTAGCTACTACTCTTGATCCGACAATAGTCAAATCAGATTCATTGACCGGCTCTTTAGTTGGTTTAACAGATAAATTACCTCAAGTTCATTATCAGGTTACTCTTAACACTAATTTGTTAGAAAGAGTTGTAGGAGCAAAAGAAGAGATGGAAGTTAAACCTTTGGCTAAAAATGAAATCTTAATGTTAAATTGTAATTCTGCAGCTACAGTAGGAGTTGTAGTCAATCCTTCTAAAAAGAATACCACTTGTGTATTGAAGAAACCGATCTGTGCTAATGTGGGAGATAGAATTACTATCTCTAGAAGAGTCGGAGATAGATTTAGGTTGATCGGTTATGGAATTCTGAAATAGAATTCTAAATCCGTGCTTTCAGCTACGGTCATTGAATCCTGGAGTGATTTTTAAATTTTAATATAAACTTCTGAGCTAGAAGATTATAAAACCATAAATTTATATTTCTAAATTATTTACTTAACCTATGGTAAGGCTAATCACTTATAATATTGAGTATTGTGAAGGGATGGAAGGTATTTGGTATCAATACTTGAAATTCTGGAAAATTTTTTTTCCTCCTCAAAAGCTTGAGCAAAGGATGGTCCGAGCTTTAAGAAAGATAAAACCTGACATTTTGACGCTTATCGAAGTTGATATCGGTTCCTTAAGGGAGCGAGGAAAGGACGAGGTTAAATTTTTAGAACAGAAGCTAGGTCTGGACTCTTTCGTGGAAAAAATAAAATATCCCCTCAAAGGTTGGCTTAGACTATTTCACCATCTGCCTATTTTAGATAAGCAGGCCAATGCAATAATCTCTAGATTTCCGTTCACTAAAGTAAAATATCACGTCTTCCATGAAGGAACAAAAAGAATGGTCATCGAAGCTACCGTAAACTGCCCTAAGCCGGTAACCTTGCTTGTAGCTCATCTTGCTTTGGGGAAAAAAGCAAGAGCTAAACAAATCAAAGAATTGATTAGTATCGTAAACGGAATTAAGAATCCAGTTATTTTAATGGGTGACTTTAATACTTTTAATGGCTTAGAGGAAGTGCATGGGTTGATGAAAAAGACTCATCTTAAATTCAAACGAGGATTAGATGAGAAATCCTTGCCTTTTACAGAGCCAGCTTGGCATCCTAGTAGAAGGCTGGATTATATTTTAACTTCTCCTGGGATTAAAGTAAAAACATATTCTGTCTTAAATTTTCATTTTTCAGATCATCTGCCTTTGATGATTGATTTTGAGTTTAGGTAAAAAAAGTAAACTATATAAACTTTAAAACAATCATTTTAATATGAATAAAATAGTGCTGGCAGTTTTGTTAGCGGGATTTGGAACACAGCTGTTGAAGTTAATAATCTATTTTTTTAAGCATAAAACTTTATCATTACATGATCTGATTGTTACAGGAGGAATGCCTTCTTCACATTCAGCTTTTGTGGTATCTTTAACTACAATAATTTATCTAGAAGAAGGAGTCACTTCTGTTTTTGTCATCAGTTTAGTATTAGCTTTGATTGTGTTAAGAGATGCGTTTGGAGTTAGAAGGACAGTAGGAGAAGAAGGGATGGTGATTAATCAGCTCCTTAAAAAAGTAAAATTAAAAACTAGGTCTCATTTTGCCTTGGGACATACCCCTTTACAGGTTTTTGTTGGTTCTTTGATAGGTTTAGGCACTTCTTTATTGGTTTATTTCTTCATTTAATTAAGGTAAATTTAACCGATTTTCCTCTAAATAGACCAAAACATTTATAAACAATGAATTAGAATAGTATATAAGATTAACTGTGGTGAAATTCTAGGGGTGTTTAGATAAAAAAACCAAATGATTAGAAAAAGCATAAAGGAATGTTCTGAATGTGGCAGTAAGAACATCTATCGCGACGCTGAAAAAGGAGAAACTACCTGTAGAGATTGTGGTCTAGTTCTAGAAGATAGGATGGTGGATATGTCTCAGGAATGGAGAAGTTTTGAAGACGACGGTGATGCTAATAAGAGAAGGACTGGAGCTCCATCAAGCCAGACCCAGTTTGATCAGGGACTAGGTACAGAAGTAGGTACAACTTCAGATTTTTATAAATTAGGTTCTGATAAAGAAAGAGACCGTTTTTTCAGGTTAAGGAAATGGAACATCAGGATTAGTACTGCTATTGAAAGAAACTTGAAAGTTGCTCTAGCAGAGCTGAAAAGAGTCAGTTCATTCTTAAGATTGCCTAAGTCTGTTGAAGAAGAAGCAGCTAGAATCTATCGTTCAGCAGTGCAGAAAGGCTTAGTTAGAGGAAGATCAATGGAATCTGTCGTTGCTGGAGCATTATATGCTGCTTGCAGAAGGCATGAAATCCCTAGAACTTTAGATGAGATGGGAGAAGCTTCTGGTATTGAGAAAAAAGAAATCGGTAGAACTTATCGTTTTGTTACCAGGGAATTAGAGATTAGCATCAGGCCAAGCAATCCTGCCGATTACATCCCTAGGTTCGCTTCTGCTCTTAAGCTAAGTCCAGAAACCCAAAGTAAATCTGTAGAAATTCTAGAGATGGCTAGGGATATCGAGCTAACTTCAGGAAGAGGTCCAACCGGGATTGCCGCAGCTGCATTATACGTAGCTTCACTAATCCATGGAGAGAAAAGAACTCAAAGAGAAGTAGCAGATGTTGCAGGCGTGACTGAAGTAACCATCAGGAACAGATATAAAGAGTTGATCAAGAAGCTTAAGCTTACAAAAGCTGTGGAAAAGAGCAAGAAGAAATAAGCTGTAAAATAATTGTTTTATTAATATTCTAAAAGTCTGGTTTTGGGAAAGAATCAAAACGTAATTAAAATAAAAATGGTTTTATCTCGAATCTTCAAATCTATTTTTCCAGGACTTTATCCAGAAGTTCCAGATAGGACTTTAGAAGATATCTGGAAATTAAAAGAAATTGATTATTGGAAAGGTGAAGGGGAAAGGCCGAGATACGAAACTGAGATTATCGGGATTCCTACGGCCATTGTCAATGATCACCAGCAAGCTCTTTCTTATTGGCATAAATATGGATTAGAAGATGCGGTCATGCTTCGTGTAGATGCACATCCTGACATGGCCGAAGGAGCAAGATACCTTCATTGTTTTGATTTCAGTACAGCAGATATCTTAAACGTAATAAATTTCACTATCCCCGCAGTTCATCATCGCATGGTCTCTTCAATCTACTGGTTTAATCCTCATTCAAAGAAGTTACAAGATTTAGGAACTGCCAGGAGCGAAGAAGGAAGAAGGAGATTAGAAACGATTATTAAACCAGCTTATGAAAAAGGGTGGCATATCCCTAAATACTTTTGGTCCTGTTCAACATGGGAAGAGCATGAAGATTTGATCAATGGTGAAGGAAAAATTATAACTCCTAAAGATTTTTTAAAGCCTCAATCTTCACCGTTTCTTTTAGATATCGATTTAGATGCTTTTAGTTGTTGTGCCATGAGAACAATCAGCTCAGAATATTTAATTGGTCTTGATTCAGGAGAGATCAGATATGACCTGCGGGTAAATTTGACTCTTAAATTACTGGAACAATTACCAAAACCAGATTTTATGACCATATCCACATCTACCGGACTAGGTCTTACTGAGCGTTACGTTGATCCTAGAAAAGTACAAAAAGTTATGATCTGTTTAGGCGATGGATTGGAAAGAATTTATAAAAATAAATAAATTTAAACACTAAAATGGAACTTACTCCTGAGATTAAGGCTCAATTAGCCGAACAAAAGAAACAGTGTATTCATTGTAAATTGATCTCTGGAGAAATCCCTAATGCTAAAAAAGTTTTTGAAGATGATAAGGTTTTAGCTTTAACTGATATCTATCCCGTCGTTAAAGGGCATGTTGTTTACATGTTGAAAGAACACTATCCCATGCCAGCTTATGTTTCCGGAGAAGATTTCAAACACAAATTTTCCTTGATTCCTGGCTTGAGCAAAGCGATTAAAAGCGCTATGGTCCGTACAGGAATAAATGTTTATATGGCTATCGGCGGAGCTGCCGGGCAGCAAAGTTATCATTTCTTGGCTCACCTTTTGCCAAGAGAAGAAGGAGATAAATTATACAACTTCTTGTTTAAGAAAGGGAACGGAAAACTTAGTGAGGGAGAAATCCAAAATTTGCAAAGAAATTTTTCTGTGATGATGAACAATCATTTTGGTAGAAATCCAGCTCAGTGGCATATTGGTAAGGGAGCTGTTCCTTCCTACCTTAAAACGATCTATGAAAAATCAGAAGTAGTTTATGAAGATGAAAAAATACTTTGCGTAATTCCTAATGAGGCAGCAGCTAAAGGGCATTTGATGATATATTCTAAGGTCGAAGAAAAATATGTGGAGAAGCTTTCTCAGGAAGATTCAGCTCATCTTTTTTTTGCAGCCTCGCTGGCTTCAACGGCATTATTTGAAGGTTTACAAGCCCAGGGTACTAACATCCTGCTGAAATCAGGAGAATGTGACGATAATACCGCCGGAAAATTGGCAGTCTATATCTTTCCAAGGTGGCAGGATGACGGGTTAAGCTTGCAGCTGGAAGGAAAACAGGCAACTTATGACCTTGACAAGATTACTAAAGAGATTAAAGATAAAACTTGGATGGTAAAGTATGGGGGTGGGAAAAAGGAAAAGAAGAAAGAAGAAGTTGCTATTCCTAAAGTAATTAAGATTGAAGAGAAGAAAGAAAAGAAGAGTGAAGAAAAAAAAGATACTAGTGCAATTGAAGAGATCAGGGAAGCTATTGAAAATTACAGATAAACTTTGATACTTATTCTCCTTCAAATTCTACCAGTTTAAAGATGTCGTAGTTGGATAATTTTTCTTTGCCTTTCAAATCCGGCAAATCAACTACAAAAGCAATTCCTACAACATCTCCGTTTAATCTTTCTACTAAGCGGCAAGCAGCTAACATTGTTCCCCCTGTAGCAAGAAGATCGTCTATAACTAAGACCTTATCTCCGAGGTGGATAGAATCTTTATGAATCTCAATCTTGTCCGTTCCGTATTCTAACTCATACTCTTGAGAAATTTTTTCACCTGGAAGTTTTCCAAGCTTTCTGATCAAGATGAAGGGAAGATTAAGTTCTCTGGCTAATGCTGCTCCAAAAATAAAACCTCTGGATTCGATGCCGGCAATCTTAGTAATCTTTTTCTGTTGGTATTTCTCTTTTAGTTTTTGGATACAATAATTAAAAGCTTCCGGATTTTGTAGTAAAGTGGTTATGTCCCTGAACATGATTCCTTTTTTAGGCCAGTCTGGAATGGTTCTGATTGTAGATTTAAGGTCGAACTCTTTTTTGTTTTCTTCCTTTGTTTCTTCTTTTGTTTCTTCCTTTTTCTTTTCTTCTTTATTTCTTTCTTCCTTATTTTCTTTAATCAGGGACTCTAATTTTATTTCAGTTGTTGTTTTAAAAGATTGTAAAGAATTTATTTTTGGTATGGTCTTAATCAACAAACTAGTAACTTTAGCAACATTTTCTTTGAACACCTTGAGCACTTCTTCCCAACTTACCGGCTCTTCATCTTCTTTCCAGCAATCAAAATCTGTGCTCATGGCTACAGCAGCGTAAGGGATGCCAATCTCGTTAGCAAGGGTAGCTTCTGGAGCGATGCTCATGTTGATCACATCAGCATTCCAGCTCCGGAATAAGTGCGACTCTGCTTTAGTAGAGAATCTTGGTCCTTCAATCGTAACTACTGTTCCTTTTTTATGATGAACCAAACTTAATTCTTCTGCTGTTTCATTCAAAAGAGTTCTTAATTTCTTGTCGAACGGTTCAGCCATGGGCGTATGAGCAATATTTCCTGGTTTAAAATGTTCATGAAAAGTGATCGGCCTATGGCGGGTGAAATCGATGAACTGGTCTAAAATAACAAAATGGCCCCTGCCGATTTCTTCTTTCAAGCTTCCGCAGGCAGTAGTAGCAAGGATATGGGTACAACCCGCTTTTTTCAAAGCATGAACATTAGCCCGATAATTTACTTGTGTTGGAGGGATGGTATGCTCTCTTCCATGACGCGCCAGAAGAACAACCTCTACTCCACAAATTTTTCCTGATCTTAATGGAGAAGAAGGTTTTCCGAAAGGAGTTTCGATCTCAAGGTCAGAAGAATCTTGTAATAAGTCGGGATTGTCTAATCCAGATCCGCCGATAATCCCGATCTTAACTTTGTTTTCATCTTCTGCAACGATTTCTTCGCAAGAACTATCTCCAAGCGTGTTATTAAGTGTAGGCTCTGTTGTTATTTCTATCTCAGATTTTGCTGCTGCCTCTTTTTTTAATTCACTTACTTTTTTCAATTCACTTGCATTAAGGTGGTTAACCCTAACTCCGATTTGTTCAACTACTTTTGCTGCTAACAAAGAACCTAACGTTCCTGATCTCTTAAGATCCCATCCTTGACAATAACCATAAAGGAATCCTGCCGCAAAACAATCTCCGGCTCCAGTAGTGTCGACAGCATTTGCAGGAAAACAACCTATTTTTATCAGTTCATCATTAGAATAGATTAAAGAACCTTCTGTTCCTAATTTCACAACAGCAATCTTTACATTCCGGCCGAGCTCTTTAGCGGCAGATTCTTTTTCTAAACCAGTGAACTCTTTCGCTTCAGCTTCATTAACAAAAACGATGTCCACATGATTGAAGACTAGATTTTTTAGAAATTCTTTGTTTCTTCTGATAACTCCCGGGTCAGCAAGATCGATAGAAATTAAGGTGTTATGTCTTTTTGCTAAACTTATTGCGTGCAGGATCGTTTCTTGGGTCGGTCCTTCTATCTGGTAACCTTCTAAATGGAGAATTTTACTTTTAGCGATATCTTCTTCTAAAATGTCTTCTTTAGCTAATTCCAAGGCCGCTCCTAAATGCACGGAGAAGGTTCTTTCAGAATCAGGCGTGATAAAAGTGACGGCATGTCCGGTAGTTTTGGGATGGTTGTTAATTCTAGTCGTTAGTCCAAGCTTTCCAGCTTCTTGGACATACATCTGTCCGTGTTTGTCATTGCCTACTTTTCCGCAAAGGATGGCACTCCCTCCTAAAAAGGCGATGCCTTTAAGGCAATTTGCTGAAGAGCCGCCCGGGACCAATTCCATCTTTAATTGTTGGGAGTCTATCTTCTTCAGGATCTGATGAGCCTTTTCCTCGTCTACGAGATGCATCTCTCCTTTTTTCAGATCAAAATCAACAAAGGTTTGATTATCTATCTCTATCAAAAAATCCATCAAGGTATTTCCTAGTCCGATCACATCGTTGGTTTTCATGTTTTTGTGGTAATCAGCTTCCTTTTTAATAATTTATTGTCTTTAAGTTATATTCTTGGGCTCATATAACCTTATAAAATAATATTAATTAATTTTTTCCGTGAAAGATTATAAAAAAATTAATCAAGTGGTATATGATAGGTTTGCAGAAGATTTTGAACAAAGCACCAAGGATTATCTTCAGGAACATCTCCTAAATGATGCAGAACTTTTCATCAAGAACCTCTCCGGTAAAAGGATTCTGGATATTGGAAGCGGTCCGGGAAGAGACAGCCTTTATTTTAAGCAACAAGACCTTCAACCAGTCTGTATAGACCTCTCTCCAGAGATGATTAGGCGCTGTAAGGAAAAAGGGTTGGATGCTTACGTCATGGATATTGAACAATTAAATTTTAAAGAATCTTCTTTTGACGGGGCCTGGGCTTATACTTCTTTGCTGCATCTGCCTAAAACTAAATTACCCGGTATATTGAAAGAGATCAGCAGGATTCTTACAGATGAAGGAATGTTCTATTTAGGGATGAAAGAAGGAAGCTTTGAAGGTTTTAAAGAAGGAAGGTATCCTGGTTATGAATATTTTTTCACTAAATTTACTGGCAAAGAACTGAAGGAGATTCTGTCTAGTGAGTTTGAAGTTATCCATTTCTCAAAAGTTATTACCGGGGCAGCTTACCTGAATTATTTGTGTAAAGTCAAGAAAAAATAAAAAATAAAAAAGTAAAAAATTAATATCTGTAATGGTCTGCTTTGTAAGGTCCCTCTTTAGGAATCCCTAAATAAGCTGCTTGCTTATCGGTAAGTTCGTCAATCTCGACACCGATTTTTTTTAAGTGTAACCGGGCAACTTCTTCATCAAGCTTTTTGGGTAGGATGTAAACCCCTATAGTATGATCTTCATTCCACAAATTAATCTGCGCCAATACCTGATTAGTAAAGGAATTGCTCATCACAAAAGAAGGATGACCAGTTGCGCAGCCAAGATTGATCAGCCGGCCTTCAGCTAGAATGTATATCTCTCTGTTATCAGGGAAAGTGTATTTATCATATTGTGGTTTAATGTTTTCTTTAACAGCGCCCGATTTTTTATCCAGCCAATTCATATCAATCTCGTTATCGAAATGCCCAATATTGCAAACGATGGCCTGATTTTTCATAGCTTGAAAATGCCGGTCAACAACGATGTTTGTATTTCCAGTCGTTGTAACGAAGATATCTCCTTCTTTAACAGCAGAATCTATCTTCTTGACTTCATAACCTTCCATGGCTGCTTGTAAAGCGTTGATCGGATCAATCTCAGTAACGATAACCCTGCAGCCAAAGCCTCTTAAGGACTGGCAGCATCCTTTTCCAACATCTCCATAACCAGCAACAACAGCAACTTTTCCAGCCAGCATGACATCGGTAGCTCTTTTAATCCCATCCACTAAAGATTCTCGGCAGCCATAAAGGTTGTCAAATTTAGATTTTGTAACTGAGTCATTGACGTTAATGGCAGGAAACAATAGTTTGCCTTGCTGCATCATCTGATACAGCCTGTGTACTCCCGTAGTAGTCTCTTCAGAAACACCCTTCACCTCTTTTGCAACCTTAGTCCACCTTTCTTTTTCCTCGTCGTAAGTTTCTTTCAAGGAAATCATCAGTTCTTGAAGATCTTCTCCTTCTTCACTATAATCTTTTTCTAAAATGGAAGAGTCTTTTTCAATTTCTACACCTTTATGGATCATCAAAGTGGCATCTCCACCATCATCAACAATCAGATTAGGGCCTAGTCCGTTTCCGAAATCTAAAGCTTTTTTCGTGCACCACCAATAGTCTTTAAGCATTTCACCTTTCCAGGCAAATACGGGTACGCCAGAAGCAGCGATGGCTGCAGCAGCATGATCTTGAGTTGAGAAGATGTTACAGGAAGCCCATCTTACCTGAGCTCCTAAAGATGTTAAGGTTTCGATAAGGACCGCGGTCTGGATAGTCATATGCAAAGAGCCCATGATCCTTGCTCCGGTAAGAGGTTTTTGGTCTTTATATTTTTCTCTTAATGACATTAAGCCGGGCATCTCTTTTTCTGCAATCTTGATTTCTTTTCGGCCCCAGTCTGCTAAGGAGATATCTTTGACCTTATAATCATTTGATACGTTTTCCATTTTTTAAGTTACCTCATTTTTAATGTTAAATTCTTCTTCAAACATAACATATATAAATATTTAGGAATTATAACACATTATGGCAAATAGTGGCGATTTAGTTAAAATAACAACAAAAAAAAGTTCTGAAGAAGGAATATTAATGCCTAGTCCCGATAAAAATATAATCATGATTAAATTAAGTAATGGTTATAATCTTGGCTTTGAAAAAAAAGATGTTACCAAGATGACCGTCATCAAAAAAGGGACCCCCACAAAAACAACCGCTGGAAAAATCATTAAAAACAAGGATTTACCAACAATATCAATCTTACATACCGGTGGAACGATAGCTTCTAAAGTTGATTATAGGACCGGAGGAGTAGTCTCTAGTTTTGAACCAGCAGAATTAGTAGGATTATTTCCAGAATTGAAAGAGATTGCTAACATCGAATCAGAATTAATCTCCCAGATGTGGAGTGATGATCTAAGGTTTGCTCATCTTAGCCTAATTGCTAAAGCGATTGAAAAACAGGTTAAGAAAGGCGTGAAAGGAATCATTATCGGGATAGGTACAGATAATTTAGCAGTTGCGTCTGCAGCTCTCTCGTTTATAGTTGAATCTTCGCCGGTACCGATAGTGTTTGTAGGTTCACAACGATCTTCTGACAGGGGAAGCAGCGATGCTGGAATGAACCTGATCTGTGCAGCAAGATTTATTGTTGAAAGTGATTTCGGCGGAGTGGCGGTATGCATGCATAACTCTGCTGAAGATGATAATTGCGTGATCTTGCCGGCTAACAAAACTTACAAGCTTCATTCTTCAAGAAGGGATGCTTTCAAGGCAGTGAATAGCGGCGTAATCGCTTATGTGGATTACAAGAGCGGTAAAGTAGCTTTTGTTGATAAGAACCACATGAAGAGGTCAGCTAAATTAGTGCTTAAGACAAAAATGGAAGAGATGGTCGGCCTGTTAAAAATTCACATTAATATGTTTCCAGAACAGTTTGAATTCTTTAAAGGTTACAAAGGGTTAATCATTGAAGGAACTGGTCTAGGACATACTCCTGGGCAAGTACCTAATCCAGAATGTCAAGTACATAAGAAAATTTATCCAGCTCTAAAGAAATTAATTGATTCTGGTTGTGTTGTAGTGATGACTACTCAATGTATTTTTGGAACAGTAAACCTGAACGTTTATGACAAAGGGAGAGACCTGCTTGAGTTAGGGGTTTTGTCAGGCCAGGACATGTTAGCTAATACTGCTTTAGTGAAGTTGTCGTGGTTATTGGGAAATTATTCGGGGAAAGAAGTTAAAGAGTTAATCGGAAAGAATTTACGGGGAGAAATTAACGATAAGATTAATTATCAAAAAGAGTTTAATTAGGATGTTAAAATTAATTGATAAAGTAAGCGATGAAGATTAGATAAGTGCAATTTTTTAAAAAAGGTGATAAGATGAAAAAGTTGTTGAAGAGATTTTTAATCATGGGAATTGCTTTATTTTCTTTGATTTTAGTTTCCTGCACTTCTGTGGAAAAGGCCTGTTTAGTTGATGGTGATTGTGTACCGGCAACTTGCTGCCATGCCAGTGATGCGTTGAATAAAGCTCATGGACCGAGCTGTAAAGGAGTATTTTGTACAGCAGAATGTCAGGAAGGAACAATCGATTGCGCTCAGGGTGAAGTGAAGTGTGTTTCTGGAGAATGTAAAGCGGTGATAAATCCATGAATGGTTTTTTCACGGGAATAAAGAACACGATCAGAGATTTTGTATTTGGGATGCAAGATGGTTTGATCTCAAATCTTGGTCTAGTATTAGGGGTCTGGCAGGGCGGCGGCGGAAAATTTGCGATCATCTTAGCAGGTCTTGCCAGCATGTTTGCGGGGGCTTTTTCCATGTCTTCGGGAACTTACCTTTCAGCTAAATCTCAGCGGGAAGTGTATGAGCAGGAGATAGAAGCTACAAAAAAAAAGTTAAGAGATCATCCTAAACAATCTATTAAAGAGATGAAAGGTATTCTTAAAGCAGAAGGTTTTGATGATAACGAGATTAAAGTAATGTGTCGTCATTTCGTAAAACATAATGAATCAACTTTTATTAAAAATTACATCCAGAAAAAAACTGGCTTGTCTGAAGACAGGCTGGACCTGCCTTTAAAGAATGCTTTTACAATGTTTCTTTCTTTTTTGGTCGGTTCAATTTTTCCAATCTTTCCGTTTATCTTTTTCAAAGAAAGTGTGGCTGTGGTAGTGGCGGCTACCTTAACAATCACTGTTTTATTCTTAGTTGGTTTCATCAAGACAATTTATACTAAAAAGAGCTGGTTAAAGTCTGGTTTAGAAGTGGTGTTGATAGGATTAATTTCTGGTATTATCGGTTATTTAGTGGGTTTTATTTTAAGCTTGTTTGGTTAAATGATTACTACAAGGTAACAAATACACGAAAAGTTTAAATAATCTGTTTAATTATTATTATTATAAAATGCTACCACCCTGGGTTATTGAAAAAATTAAGCAGAAAGAAGAAAAACAAAGAAAACAGCGGGAAGAACAACCAAGAGTATATATCGAACAGGAAATTCCGCCGTTCTACAATCCTAATGATAATTCTACTGAAATTGAAGATAAAGATCGGGGAAAGTTAGAGATTGATATTATCGGTGACGAGAACGATGATGCTTCGATAGTGCAAGTGTTTAATCCTTCATCAAGTTACCAAGGCAGAGTTTATCGTTTATAAGCGGAAAATTTTTAATTTCTTGCAATAATTGAAAGAACATGAAATTTTTGTTAATCAAGAAGGGATCTTCTTTAAAACAGCTTTCTAAGTCTTTTTTTGCTAGAGATACGATAGAAGTAGCCAAGAATCTGCTAGGCAAGATTTTATCAGTTGATGGTTTTAAAGGAAGGATTGTGGAAACTGAAGCTTACGGTAATGATCCGGCTTCTCACGCCTTCAAAAAAACGGAAAGAAGCGCTTTAATGTTTGACACCTATGGACATGTATATGTCTATCTCATTTATGGGATGTATAATTGCATCAATTTTACGACTGAAAAAGAGAAGGCCGGCGCAGTTTTGATCAGGGCCGTTGAACCTTTAAATAGAATTCCGGAATTGAAACAGAAAAGAAATACGAAGAAGATAAACAATCTTTGTTCAGGACCGGGAAAATTATGTCAAGCTTTTGGAATAGACAGAAATCTTAACGGCGTAAGGTTGGGCAGAGAGGTTAAACTATTTGATGATGGTTTCATTGTTGATAAGATTGGTGAAAGTTCTCGCATAGGGATAAAGGATGCTTTAGATCTACAATGGAGATTTTTTGTGAAGGATAATGAGTTTGTAAGTAAGGTGAAGTAGATTTATATTAAAATCATAGACCCAATTCAATAAGTAAGTGATTATCATCTTTGCCGTTCGTTCGTCCTTTTCTTGAAGATTTAAGTTGAAGATTATTTAGATCTTTTGTCGAAGGAAAAGGCAGCTTGACTTTGTCTTACGAATAGTTTAGCTCACTCACCTTTTGGCAAGGATGATGATAACCACTCAGAGAAAGAATTGTGCTAAATCATAGCAAATTTTATATTCTCTTTGTATTTTTCTCGGGAACATGAAGGAAATTTTTAAGAAGTTATTGCCAGATAGCCGATTTTTGGCAGGGATGTCTTTTCTTATTGCTGTAGGAATATATGCTTATTCTAACAGAAAAGATAGCAATGAGGATGTTTTTGAAAGATGTAATCAGATTACTATGGAAAGGACCAGGAATGAACAAGATAAAGATTTGTCTAAGCTATTATGTAACGAACCTTGCTATCGTAATGAGTTAGTTAAGATGGTTGATGAGTATGGCATGAAATTATATGATCTTAACGATGCTTTTGATTATGTAAGTAGAAGATGCAATAACAATGAAAAATAACATCATGAAGGAAAAGGTTTATAAATATATTATTAATTTTTAACCTTTTACTTGGGGTGATTTTGGGTTTAATTTTTATGAGTTTATATTGGCAGTAAAATGGGAAATAATATAAATTATGGAAACGCAGTTTTTCTTCGAGTAGGAATTTTTCTTACCGTTGGAGCAATCGGTTATACGGCCCTGAGAAATTGTTCTTCTGAACCAAAGTCTTTTGAAGAAAATAGTTCAGAGAGATGCGAAGAAGTATTGCAGAGGTTGAAAGGAGAAGGAGAACTGATCCCTTCCGAATTTTATCAGGACAGCTGCTATTGCAAACAGTTGGTGAATTTAGATGACGAAAACAAATTTAACAGTTTAGATGATGCTTACAGAGCAGTTAAATTAAGATGCGAACGGGGGATTTAAAAAATGTCAGAAGATTATTTTGCAAGTGAAGAAGGTAAAGGTTTGTGTGGTGCGATCATGTCTATTACAGCCATCTCTGTAGGGGCGTTTATAATTTATAATAGTGCTCTGAAAGGTTATGAAAACACTTGTCAAGAATTTTCACGAAACAACAATCTTTCTAACACTTTGGAATTTTGCTCTGATTCTTGTCATGCTAAAAATTTAGTGAATCTGGTAGAGGGCGGCTTGACTTTTGATGAGGCTTACTATACCACGAAGAAAAGGTGTGAAGGTAAAAAAGAATAACTCTGTCAATATTTTTTTAACTATTTTTTTAGATAATCTTTTAAATTATTATTGAAAAGGTATTCTTATCTTCTTGCGAGGGTGGGAGAGTGGTCAAATCCGCTAGCTTGAGGGGCTAGTCCCTTAGTGGGTACGCGTGTTCAAGTCACGTCCCTCGCACTTTATTTACAGTATCCATCTTTCCTTTTTTTGTATAAAAATATATGAACTTATTGCCAGTTTTTTTTAATTCCATAACATTTAAAAAACAAATTCTTATCAAGGATCTGGATGAAAAAAGTAGTCGTCATAGGGGGAGGAACAGGAAACTTCACGGTTCTGCGGGGCTTAAAAAGACATGATGTTGATTTAAGCGCTATCGTCTCGATGGCAGATGACGGAGGTAGTACTGGTATTTTAAGAGATGAGTTAGGAGTTCTTCCTCCAGGAGACGTAAGACAGTGTTTAGTAGCTTTATCTGACTCCAGCAGGATGATGCGTTCTTTAATGAATTACCGTTTTGAAAACGGCGGCCTAGAGGGGCATAGTTTCGGCAATCTGCTGTTATCTTCGTTAGAGAAGGTTACGGGAAGTTTTGAAAGAGCAATTGAAGAAGCAGGAAAGATCCTTAACATCAAGGGGAAAGTTATTCCAGTTACAACCCATCAAGTCAGGCTGCATATGCTCCTTAATGACGGTAATCTTTTGCAGGGTGAAAAAGAGATCCTTCTTTCTAAGGAAGTCCATAAAGGGTATAAAAACATTTATCTGGATCCATTTCCAGTCGTCAATTATCATGCTATCAGCGAGATCATGAACGCCGATCTGGTCGTTTTTGGTCCCGGCGGTCTTTATACCAGCTTGATACCAAATCTGTTGGTAGAGGGAATAGGAAAAGCATTACAGGAAACCAAGGCTAAAAAAATATTCGTTGTTAACCTGATGAACAAAAAAGGACAGACCCCTAATTTTACTGTGAAAAATCACCTGGATGAAATTAAAAAGTTTATCGGCAACGATGTTTTCGACTATATTCTTGTCAATAACAGCGAACCGCCTAAAGAGCTGATTGATATCTATGCTGAGGAAGGAGAATTGATTAAGAATGATCTAACAGAGGATTCTCGGGTCATTGAAGCGCCGTTGTTAAGTAATGATTTTAAAGAGATCCAGAAAGGAGATCTTCTGAAACGTAATCTAATCAGGCACGATTCAGAGAAACTGGCTATTGAGTTGATGAAAATTGTTAATGATATTTGATCTTTTTCGGAGGAAAGGCTGAAAATGCTCCTCATTTTTGATCTGGATGATACTTTAATTGATTCTTTTGGCTGTTCGCAGCCCATAAAGTGGAAATTAGCATTAAAAGAGATGGTCAAAGCAGGATTACAGGTGAAAGATTTTGATCAGGCCTATAACTTATTGATAAAGATAAACGAGGCTTCTAAAAATGGCAAAGAGGCTTTAGAGAAATTTCTGGAAGAATTACATTCCAAAGAATATTATCAGGTTGGAGTAAAAGCATATTACGGCGGTGAACAGTTTGATTTTCCGATTGATCCATTAGAAGGAGCGGTTAAAGTGCTGAAAGAATTAAGTAAAAAACACGATCTCATCTTGATCAGCCACGGTGTGGAAGAAGAACAGTACGGAAAGATGAAAAAAGCCGGTCTGGATCAGAATTTTTTTAAAAAAATAATCATCACTAACGAATACAATAAACGGAAGCATTACGAAAAAGTAGTCAGAGAGTTTGGTTATCTTCCTTCCGAAGGATTAGTTATCGGAGACAAGGTTGATACAGATTTATTACCGGCCAAAGAATTGGGTCTAAAAACAGTGCGGATGCTCTGGGGCAGGAGTAAGAATGGTTTTGTAAAGAAAGGAGAAGTTGATTATGTAATTAGGGATTTGAGGGAGATTTTAAATATCGTAAGGGAATTGGAATCCTAATGAAAGCTGTAATCTTAGCTGCTGGAAAAGGAACCAGGATGCTGCCTTTAACAGAAAAAGTGCCCAAGGTACTGATAGAAATAAATGGAAAGCCTTTCTTATATTATGTCTTGAAAAGTTTACAAAAAGCGGGTTATGACGACCTTTGTTTAGTTGTCGGTTATAAAAAAGAAAAGATCAAGGAATTTTTGGACGAGTTTGGTTTTAAGGCTGAGCTGGTTGAACAAAAAGAACAATTAGGGACGGGACACGCCTTATTACAAGCTAGAGATTTTTGTGAAAATGATGATTTCATCGTCTTAGGTGGAGATAATCTCTGGAGTGTAGATGATCTTAAAGACGTTGGTAGAAAGAGAGAATTAAATTATATCAGCGGAATTGAAGTTAAAGATTCAAAAGGATACGGAATTTTGATCGCTAAAGGAGATTTATTAGCTGAGATCAAGGAGAAACCAGAAAGGGATTACGGTAATCTGATCAACGCTGGCTTATATAAATTTAAACCAGAAATATGGTGTGTTTTAGAAAAAGTGAAGCCTTCTCCCCGGGGCGAGATCGAATTAACTGATGCAATCACTTCTTTAGCTAAAAAAGGCAAGGTAAAAGTACTTAAATTGAAATGGTGGTTAGATTTAGGGAAGATAGAAGACATCCCTAAAGTTGAGAAGTTTTTGAGTGAAAATAGGGTGTGTTGATGATTGCTTTAAGGGAATTCTTTTAATTATTTAAACTTAAATTACTCTAAATTATTCTAAATTAAACTAAATTAAACTAAATTAAACATTTTATAGTAACATAAAACTTTTTTAAAAATAATCGGGAAAATAATGTGAAAAAAAGCAGAACAGAGATAAAATATTTTAAAATAAAATAATTTAAACCTAAAACAACTTAAAATAAAAAGATATATATAATAAAAAGATTTAACCCTATTATCATCCATTATTAAAAAGAGGCCGGAATTGAAATCTAAAAAAAGTACGGATATGCATTTTAAAGTTAAGGATATGGACATTGCTACCGGCGGAATAATGATCGTTATCCTTAATAAAAAAGATGCAAATAAGCTGGATCTAAAATCTGGAGACAGGATACTTGTCAAAAATAGTCAAACAGAAGTGACTTGCATCATGGATATCTCTGAAAGCAATAAAGCTGTTCCTGAAGGCAGGATTGGCTTATTTGAAGAAGTTCTGGATAAATTAAAAATAAAAGAAGGCCATATAGTTCAGATAAATTTTACCGGAAAACCAGAATCAATAAAACACATCCGGGATAAGTTATATGGAAAACATTTATCCTATAAGGAATTATTGCATATCACTGATGATATCACCAACGATAGATTGACTGATATAGAAAAGACTTATTTTGTAGCCGCTTCGTTCACTCAAGGATTAAGCAATGAAGAAATAGTTGGCTTGACAAGGGCGATGGTTCAGACCGGTAAAAAAATAAAGTTTCCTGGATTAACTTTAGATAAGCATTGTATTGGGGGAGTTCCAGGAAATAGGACAACCATGGTAGTCATTCCAATAATTGCGGCAGCAGGTTTTACAATCCCTAAAACAAGCTCTCGGGCCATCACTTCTCCAGCAGGAACTGCTGACACGATGGAATGTTTGGCAAAGGTAGAGATGAGTGAAAGGAAGATCAAAAGCGTAGTAAAAAAAACCGGCGCCTGTATGGTGCATGGTGGTTCCATGAACTTGGCTCCCGCAGATGATAAGATCATAGAAGTGGAACACCCTCTTTCAATAGATGCTGAAGGACAATTGTTAGCTTCAGTGATGGCTAAGAAATCTTCTGTTAATGCTAATCATATCCTGATAGATATCCCGATGGGTAAAAGCACTAAAGCCAGAACGCCGAAAGAAGCAAAACATCTGAAAAAAATGTTTGAGATGATTGGGAAAAGATTAGGAATGAACGTAAAAGTTATAGTTACAGACGGATCGCATCCTATCGGCAAAGGAATAGGTCCTCTATTAGAAGCAGAAGATGTTATGGCAGTGCTTCGGAACGATCCTCTTGCTCCTCAAGAACTGAGAAAAAAGGCAATCACTTTAGCAGGAATATTGTTAGAGATGACCGGGAAATACCGTAAAGGTAAGGGTGCTGAAGCAGCAAAAGAGATTTTGGAAAGTGGCAAGGCCCTGAAAAAAATGCAGCAGATTATAAAAGAGCAAGGTAAACAGAACAAACCAAGTTTGGGAGAGTTTTCTTATCCGGTAAGAAGTGGAAAGACTGGAAAAATTAAAGAAGTTGATAATGAGATTATTGCGAAACTGGCTAGGCTTGCTGGTGCGCCAAGCGATAAAGGTTCGGGGCTTTATTTATGTAAAAATGTAGGTGACAGCGTCAAGAAAGGAGAAATACTTTTTACGATCTATGCTGAGAATAATTTTAAATCAGAATTAGCAAAAAAATTTTCTAAGTTCAATAAAGGTTATCTGATTGGGTAAATAGTTGTATTTTTTTTTAAATGCACTTAAAACTCACTTAAATAAAAATCTGGCTTTTAAAAAAATTGAAATGACGATTATTTAACGATTCTAAACTTAACTTTTTTGATCTTTTTATACCACGGTTCTTCTTCTTCTTCTGCGGGCATCATTTTTTGGGGCGGTCTTCTGGTTTCCAGTCTTTTTTTCTTGATTTTTTCTTCTTCCTGAAACTTTTCTTCAGGAGTAATATCTAAATTTTCATGAAGAGCATCAATAATACTTTCTCTGTTTTTTAGTTTTTTAATCAGGCGGGCAAGTTTCTTTTCTTTGAAGGTTTCTTTGATCCAAAGAGCAATTTCATTATTTTCTTTGTTAACGTAATGCCTGAACTCTTCATCGTCCATCTTTTTGAGAGCTTCTAAGAGGTCGTTTTTATCTTTTAAATCAGTCCCGTCTCTTAGTTTGAAATAATTTTCTTTAGTGATGTGGGGCTTACGAAGAATCTTTCTGTTAGCGAAACCACTGAACATCCTGTTGAAGGACATCTTGTGGAAAATAATTACCAGGGTGGTTACAATGATAATATAAGAAAGGATTATTAACAGTTCCTGTTTCATTTCCAGCAAGGACACGCTAAAAAGCATCGATTTCTTGAACATCTCTGAACAAAGGACAAAGGGATTGAACATCAAAACATTTCTGATAACCTGAGGAAAACTTTCTACGGGAAGGACAAGATTGGATAAGAAAATGAATAAGCTTCCTAAGGAGATGGAAGCGATGGTCGTTCCTTCTTGGGTTTTAAACATATAACCAATCACGGATCCCAGAAGTGTAAAAAAAGACAGACTTAAGAATAAAACTAATAAAGTAACCTGGTAGTTTTTGAACAGAGGCATCTTCAAATAGAAATGTGCTCCTAAAAATACTATCGCTAGTTGTAATATCAAGACCGTAATGCTGGTAATATAACCGGCAAAAATCTGGGTGCTTTCACTAGTAGGAGTAGTAAAAGTTCTGAAGAAGGCCTGGGATTTCTTTTCCATAACAACTAAAGTGCTAGAAAGCATTATCCCCACAAAAAGAATAATCAAAGTTATAAAATATGGAAACATAAAGGTAGAACGGTCGGTTGTAGAAAGTATCGGATTAACTTTTATTGTGAACGGATTGACGATGCTAGAAGCGGAAGTTATCTCAATCTGGTTAATCTCGTCAGTTGTAGCTTGGACACTTTTTTCAATTTTGTCCAAATTAGTTTTTATTGTAGTAAGATCGGTTTTAACTTTGGTTATTGATGCTATTATTCCTGAACTTTTATTTATTCCAATATTTACGGAGATAGAATCTACCAAACTTTCAATTTCTTCTAAGGAATCATCAATTTTACCATTTTCAGTTGAAAGAAAACCGTTCAGATTATCGTAGTGTTCTTCTACTAAATCAGAATAGTTAGAAGCAGTAATTTCGTTCAAGAGGTCTTCTAAATCTTCAAAGAGAGCTTCTGTTTCATTCTCTAATTTTTTGGACGAATTGCTTACTTGTGCAGTTTCTGGTTTGATCTTGGCAAGAGCGAAATTAGCTTTAGCACTATCAGACTCGATTTTATTGGAATTAGAAAAACCAGAATTGATTGCTGAATTAATCTCTTTAATGGAAGATTTTTCTTTTTCTAATTCCTGTGAAGTTAAGTTAATTGCATCAAGCAAGGTGTTTGTAAGTTTTAAAGTAATCTCATCAGAGCCAAGCGAGATTGTAGAGCTGATGGAAGAGATGATAGATTCAACTAAATTAATCCGGGATTGGTCAGCATAAAATTCTACTTCTGGTTTAGCCTCATTACCAATCACAAAATTTTCTGGAAATGTTATACAGATATTAACCGTGTTTAGTTTTATGTCCTGTATACATTGATCGATTATATCATAATAAACAAGCCGGTAATCCTCTTTTTCAAGATGAGTTATGAACTGGCCGGTCATACCTTCTTGATCCGGGGCAATTATTCCGACAGCAAGATCATATTCTTGAGAATTGGAAAAGGCCAGAGAGATTAAAGCAATCATCAGCAAAGGTCCGACTAAGACAACAAAAGCTGAAGATTTTGAACGTAGCAAAACCTTAAAGTTCTTTAGTATTATTTTTAATAATTTCATTTTTGTTTGAATCTTTTTATTAGTCTATTTAAGGAACTGTAATTTTTTTACTGGCTCAGCCATTAAGGCCGCTTCTTTTGTTTTTTTATTCTTTTTAGGGTAGTGATGCTTCTTTTTATGCTTCTTTTTCTTTTTTGAAACAGCTTTGGTGCTTTTAGCATCCTGTGGTTCACCTTCGCTAATCATGATAAAAGCCTGGTCTAGGGAAGGCTTGATAAATTCAACATCGATAAGCTCTTCATTGAGTTTATCAGATTCTTTGAGGATATTATGAATCACTAAAGAAGGCTTATTGGTGTGGATGACTAAGGTTTTATCCATGAACTTATATTTTTTAATCTCTTTAGCTACATCCTTATCAAGCTCGCTAAGGATTTTTTTATAATTTCCCGGAGTAGATTTGAAGTGAATTACATCTTCAAGATTTTTTTTCTTCTTCAGCTCTTCAGGCTTACCGATAGAAACGATATTTCCATCCTTGATTATGGCAATCCGGTCGCATAAATTTTCCATATCGGTAAGGTGATGGCTGGCTAAGATGATAGTGGTGCCTCTTTGATTAATAATTCGTAAAAAGTTCCAGATCTTGTTGCTTAATACTAAGTCCAGGTCAGCAGTAGGCTCGTCAAGAATAAGTATCTTGGGATCATGGATAAGAGAACAGGAAATATCTAACCTGCGCTGCATGCCTCCGGAGAGATTTTTTGCCAGTACGTGTTGCGACTGGGATAAACCTACTAGATCTAGAAGATAGTTTGCATTAGACTTGATCAATTCTATCGGCAGATCGTATAAAGAACCAAAGTAAAGTAAGTTTTCCATCACTGTCAAGTTTGGATAAAAACTAGGAGCTTGAGCAGCAAAGCCGTAAATTCTTTTTAGTTCTTTTTGGTTCTTGTAAATGGAACGAAAAGATCTGTCATCAGAAGTCTTATTAAGAATAGCGGTGTTTTGGAATTTTATGCTTCCTCTTTCAACCTTCAGGAAACCGACTAAGGCATTTAATAAAGTAGATTTTCCTGAACCAGAAGAACCGATGATTCCTAAGATCTCTCCTTTATATACATTAAAGCTGACATCTTTGAGAATATAATGATTACCAAATATCTTTGTAATATTCTCTACCTTGTATATCTTTTCCCCGTTTGTTATCACGGTTTAGAAGAGGGGATTTATTGTTTATAAATAAATAGGACTATCCTTAAGTAATAAAATTATTTTAAAATAACAACATTAGTTATTATTAAATTAATTTA
>JAHJDB010000038.1 GCA_018812765.1 Nanobdellota archaeon | reverse complement strand
TTTATTTAAGAATAGATTTCCCTTTTGAGCTTAAATAGGAAGGTATCAGAGATGACAAAAACCATAAAGAAAAATAATCTTAAGCAACTTAATAATTATAAAATATATATTCAAACCGGAATGATAAAGACAGAAAGATGCCTTTCAAATTAATTTGCGGACTTTTTCAAAGAAGGTATTATTGCACAAAATATTTTTATAGTAGGTTCCATTTAATAAAATAAGAAAGAGGGTTACATGAAAAAAAGAAATTCTAAAGAAAAAGTAAGATTAGAAGCAATCTCCAACTCAGAAGATCAGAAAACAACAGATTCAACCCTAAATGAAAAACAAAATGATGCTTACAAATACACTTTAGAAGAAGTCTTTAAAAAGCTTAACTCTTCTGAGAAAGGCTTAACAAAACATGAAGCTGAACAAAACCTACACAGATATGGACTTAATGAACTAAAAGCTGAAGAAGGAGCTAACCCATTAAAAATATTTTTACAACAATTTTATAGTCCTTTAGTGTGGATATTGATTGTTGCTTTAGCTTTGTCCATCTTTCTTAATGAAACTGTTGACGCTATAGTAATTGGAGCAATCATTGTTATTAACGCTGCCCTAGGATTTTATCAAGAGTTCAGAGCAGAAAAAGCGATTGAAGCTCTCAAAAAGATGGCTTCACTAAAAGCTAATGTGATTAGAAATGGTAAAGAAATCAAGATTGACAGCAAATATCTTGTTCCTGGAGACATTATTGTTTTAGAAACTGGAGATAAGATTCCTGCTGATTCTAGATTAATTGAAATCTATTCTTTAAAAACGCAAGAAGGTCCTTTAACTGGAGAATCACAACCGGTGGTCAAATCATTAGAAGTCTTAAAAGAAAAAACCCCTTTAGCCGATCGTAAAAACATGGTTTATTCTTCTACCATAATTGTAGCTGGGAGAGGAAAAGCGATGGTGACTTCTACAGGGATGAATACTGAAGTTGGAAAGATTGCTAAGTTAATTGAAGAAGCAGAAGAAAAATCAACGCCATTGCAGAATAAATTAAGTGATTTAGGCAAGTATCTTACTGTTGCTGTTATCGTTGTTGCGATAATAGTATTCTTGGTGGGAATTTTTTCTGGACAAAAAGCTTCCGTGATGTTGTTGACAGCAATCGCCTTAGCCGTGGCAGCCATTCCGGAAGGTCTTCCTGCAGTCATAACAATATCATTAGCGATTGGCGTACAAAGGATGATTAAAAAGAACGCGCTAGTTAGAAAACTTCCTTCTGTAGAAACTCTCGGAAGCGTCAATGTGATTTGCACCGATAAAACTGGTACTTTAACCCATAACGAAATGACAGTCACAAAAATTTGGGCAAACAATGCTGCTTATGAAGTCACGGGTTCTGGTTATAGTCTAAAAGGAACATTCACAATTAATGATAAACTTGCTAACCCAGAACCGCTTTATCAACTTTTAAAGATTGGTACTCTTTGCAATAACGCCCGGCTGGAAGGAAAAGATAGTAAAAGAGAAGTAAAAGGCGACCCTACAGAAGCCGCCTTGATCGTTTCAGCAGAAAAAGCGGGAATAACTCCAAAAGAACTTGGTGAAACTAAGATTGACGAAATTCCTTTCTCTTCAGAAAGGAAGATGATGACAGTCATATGTCAAAATAAAAAAGGAAAATTTTCTTACACTAAGGGTGCTCCAGACATTCTGATTGAACATTGTGACAGGATACTCATCGATAACAGGATCCTTCGTTTAGACCGATCTTTTAAAAAAGAGATTTTAGATTGCAACGAAAAGTTTGCCGACGAAGCCCTGAGAGTTTTAGGTTTTGCCTACAATGACAATTTTTCTCAAAAGGAAGGATCAGAAAAAAACATGATCTTTGTCGGACTGCAAGCGATGATTGATCCTCCTAGAGAAGAAGTGAAAGAATCCATCAAAAAAGCTCAAGAGGCGGGGATTAGAGTTATCATGATTACTGGAGACCAGGTCAATACCGCTAAAGCTATCGCTAATGAACTGGGTATTACGGGAAGAGCCGTAACTGGATTAGAATTAGATCAAATCAAGAATTTAAAAAAAGAGATCAATGATATCAATATTTTTGCCCGGGTCAATCCAAAACATAAATTAAACATTGTCAATGCATTAAAGGAAAAAGATTATGTTGTTGCCATGACCGGAGACGGAGTTAATGATGCGCCTGCAATTAAGAAAGCTGATATCGGAATTTCCATGGGCATCACAGGTACAGATGTTGCTAAGGAAGCTTCAGACATGATTTTAACTGACGACAATTTCACCACTATTGTTAATGCCATTGAAGAAGGGAGAGGTATTTTTGATAATATCCGGAAATTTGTGAACTATCTGCTTTCCAGCAATCTTGGAGAGATAATCCTGATTCTTTTTGCTTCTGTTATCGGTCTTCCTTTACCCTTGACAGCGATACAAATTCTCTGGATTAATTTAGTTACTGACGGACTGCCAGCTACGGCACTAAGTCTAGACCCGCATTCCGAAGGGATCATGAAAAATAAACCCCGGCCTGCTAAAGAGAGCATCATCTCCAGAACCTTAAAAGTGGACATTATCTTTATCGGCATTCTGATCGGCCTGGTTTCTTTAGCCCTGTTCTGGTTATATCAAGGTTCAGGATTAGTGAAAGCCAGAACCATTGCTTTCACTTCTTTAGTTTTTTTTGAAATTATCCGGTTACAGATTATAAGGTCAGAATACAAGCTTGGCTTGTTCAGCAACAAATTTCTTTTAGCTGCTGTAGCGTCTTCAATCCTGTTGCAACTATTGGTTGTATACGGACCTTTATCAAGCCTGTTTAAGACCTCTATCCTATCTTTGATCGATTGGGGAGTTATCGCAATTGCCGGAATTGTAATATTTTTACTTTATAAAATTTTAAAGTTCATAGAAAAAAAAATAAAGGTGTAAAATGCTGTTAATATTAATCATAACTTTAATGATCTTCTCCGTCTTGATACTTTGGAAAAGTTCCGGATGGATGACAGACTCTTTAATTCCGGTATCTAAAAAATTAGGAACTAGTTACATTGCTGTAACCACCATTATCGTTTCCCTCATCCTTAGCCTTCCAGAGATATTTTCCTCTGTTTATGCTTACTTCTTAGGATATTTAGATATAGGTTTAGGAGTAATAATCGGTTCGGTAATGGCCAACATCGGCCTGATTCTTGGACTCTCTGCGATGATCAAGCCTTTAACAGTAGAAAGAGCAGTAGTCATCAGAGATGGAATTTTCATGATTGCTGCAGCAGGGATCGTTTTGCTTTTTGGTTCAGATCTTCATTACTCTCGCTCTGAAGGGTTAGTATTATTCTTATTGTTTATTCCTCATGTCATCAATGTCTGGGCCTTTGAGAAAGGGCGTTCTACTAAAAGTCAAAAGAAGAAAGTTAAAAGGGTACAAAAAGGGCTAAGTTTGATAAATATGCCAAAACTTAAGTTGAAACCATCATTCCTAACCTTCAGTATTGGAGCAATCACTCTGATTGGCGGATCTTATTTGTTCTCTTATTCTTTAGTAGAGTTAGGAAAAACTGTTCCCTTACCAGGAATTTTAATCGGTTTGATCTTTGGCGGCATCGGTACAGCCATGCCCAACATCGCCGCCGCTCTACAGGGAACCTTAAAAGGATATAAGGATGCTGCTCTTACCGAAACTTTTGGTTCAAATATCTTCACTTTACTCATCACTTTGGGAATATTGATAATGTTATCTCCTTTCTCCATCAAAGGCAGTGTCTTTTACTTTGACCTAACTTGGATGATCATTATGAACCTTCTTCTAGTTGCTTTCATCTTCAAGGGTTACCATTACCGTGAGGAGTCTTTGACTAGATTTGAAGGTCTTGTCCTGTTATTGTTCTACGTCGTATTATTAATAATTCAGTTTTTGAAGTTCTAAAAAAATAATTACCCTCCTGGTTAAATTTTGACCAACAAAAATTAAAATTACCAACGTTAACTAGCAAACCAAAATTTTTACGAAACCGGCGTTATAGGAAAATTTAAATACTAAAACGGTATCAGTTTACAATAAAATTACTGGTCCTTTCTCTAATAGAGAAGGGGGGGGCACAAAAGATGAAAAGCGGCAATCTTGAGGGTGGTGAGGTTGTAAGTTTAGTTGTTTCTGAAGACGAAGAGTGGGATTTTGATGAAGAAGAAGAAGAAGATGATGACGATGATTGGGACTTCGATGAAGATGAAGAAGAAATAAATGAAGAAGAAGAATATAATCCTTCTGAGGAGTTATTTGATTTAGAAGACGAAGACTCTGAAGAAAACAGCAGTGATGATAATGATGATTTTGATGATGATCAATTTTAAATGAGGTGAAAAGAAATAATGGCAAAGAAAAAAGCTGCAGCAAAACCAGCTGCTAAAGGAAAGAAAAAAGGAAAGAAATAGATTTGCTTTTCTAGTTGTTAACTTAATTTTTTTTATTTTTTTATTTGTTTTTAAAAATTTGATGAACGGGGTTAGAAATTCTAAAAAACATAAAAATGTGGTAAAAGTGTTCCACCCGGCCACAAATGACCAGGTCTGATGAAACACTTTTCAACTCCCCGCATTTTTAGGATTCCGATAAAGCGCCTACATCCTCAACCTAAAGGTGGAGGTATTGCCCCTTTATTTAAGAAAAGATTACCTAACTTCATTAAAAAAAATTCTTAGTTTTATTCGGTTATAAAACAGGAATCATAAACACTAAATTCAACTAATTTCATCAGGTAGAAGACCGCTTCCTTGAACTGATCAAAGTTTCCTGAAACATAAGCTTCGTGGACAGAACCAAATCCTTTATGGAGATAACGAATACCATTATCTTTTTCTTTTTTAATTCCTCTTTGAGCTTTCATGATTGTTAAATAGATATCATCAACATTAGACAAAGTAAATCTCAGATCTTCAGGACCAGTTAAAATTTTTTCAGATCCCTCGGTTAGAGGTAAAGCACCAACAATCAGCCGGTAAGCTTCATTCATCTTAACAACATCATCGATAGCCATCTTCATCCAAAATAATTTCCTTTTTCTTCGTTAATCTCTTTTGCCCGAGCAGAACTGAAATAATTTTCCAACTTCTGATAGGCTTCTTCAATCTCTTTGTCAACAGAAGGACTTACTACTTCCAAAGCATCTTCAAATTGTTTCATAGTAATCACTTTACTCTTTAAATCTTCACGCAGAGCAATCATGGCTGCTTCTCGGCAGACTCCATCTATGTCTGCACCAACATAACCTTCAGTCTTATGAGCTAGCTTCTTGATATCAACGTCCTCGCCTAAAGGCATCTTTTTGGTATAAATCTCAAAAATCTTCTTCCTTCCTTCTTCATCAGGAACAGGAGTAAAAATAATCCGGTCAAATCTTCCTTGCCTTAATAACGCTGGATCAACGATGTCCGGCCTGTTGGTAGCACCAATAATCACTACATCATTAAGACTTTCCAAGCCGTCCATCTCAGTCAGCATCTGGTTAACTACTCTTTCACTTACTTTTGCATCACTGCCAGAACTTCTTCTAGGAACTAAGGAGTCAATCTCGTCAAAAAATAAAATTGTAGGTGCAGTCTGTCTTGCTTTCCTAAATATTTCCCGCATAGCTTTCTCTGATTCACCAACCCATTTGCTTAATAAACTGGGACCATTGACCAAAATAAAGTTTGCTTCACTTTCTTTTGCGACGGCTTTAGCAAGCAGAGTCTTTCCAGTTCCAGGAGGACCATACAAGAGAATTCCTCTTGGCGGCCTGATACCCATCCTTTTAAATACTTCCGGCCTCTTTAACGGCCATTCTACTGCTTCCTTTAATTTTTCTTTTACGTCTTCTAAGCCGCCGATATCTTCCCAATAAACATCTGGAGTTTCAACTAAAACTTCTCTCATGGCAGAAGGTCTGACCACTTTTAAGGATTCCAGAAAATCTTTCTGGGTTACCATCAACTTCTCTAAAATTTCTGAAGGTATCGGTGTACCATCTTCAATATTTTTAGTTTTTAATTGAGGTAAAACTCTTCTTAATACAATCATCGCGGCTTCTTTAGCTAATGAGTTTAGGTCAGCTCCGACAAAACCGTGAGTTACTCTGGCTATCTCTTTTAATTTGACATCTTTTTCCAGAGGCATATTTCTAGTATGGATCTTCAAGATATCTTCTCTGCCATTCTTATCTGGAACGCCAATCTCAATCTCCCGGTCAAACCTTCCCGGTCTTCTTAATGCTGCATCTAATAAGTTAGGCATATTGGTAGCAGCAATCACAATCACTTTGCCCCGGCTCTTCAAGCCGTCCATCAGGCCAAGAAGCTGAGCGACGACTCTCTTCTCAACATCGCCTTTTGTCTCTTCTCTCTTGGTAGCGATAGCATCAATCTCATCAAAAAAGATTATTGCCGGAGCGTTCTGTTCTGCTTCTTCGAATTTCTTTCTCAGATTAGCTTCTGATTCACCATAAAATTTTGACATGACTTCCGGGCCGTTGATAAGTATGAAATGTGAATTTGTTTCAGAAGCTACTGCTTTCGCAAGCAAAGTTTTCCCTGTTCCAGGCGGACCATGCAACAGAACTCCTTTCGGTGCTTCAATCCCCAACTTTTCAAAAAGTTCAGGATGCTTAAGAGGAAGTTCAATCATCTCTCTGACTTTTTTAATCTCTTCTCCTAAGCCCCCAATATCTTCATAATTAATCCCGATACTTACGCCTTCGTCTTCTTTAATTTCAACTGCTTCCGGATTAAATTCAACTATGGTATCTTCTGTAACAACAACAATCTCTTTCTTAGGATCAACACTTAATACGACTAGCCTTAAGCCTCCTAGCCCGAAACCAGCAAACTGGTTCTCTAAAAGGGAAAAGACATTTTCTATTTTTTTATCTGGATAACCCTGCCTTCTCCTAGAAGTCCATAAAGAAACTAAATCTCCTTTGATCAAAGCTTTACCCATCAATCCTTGTTTAAATATTAAGGGATGGGCCCGAATAGAAATCCCTTTTTGAGCAGGAGCAACTACAACTTTCTTAGCTGGCTTTACTTCAGCTTTTTTTATGGAAACTAATTCGCCAATTGAAGTTCTAGCATTTTTACGGGCGTTTCCGTCCATCCTGATAATATTCAATCCAATATCTCCCGGGTAGGCTCGATCAACAACAGCAGCAGTAACCCTTTCACCTTTTATTTCCACCACATCTCCAGGATTTACGCCAATCTGCTTCATAAAATTAGAATCTATTTTGACTATACCTTTATTTACGTCATCCTGTACTGCTTCCATTACTTTTAATTGTACATCAGCCATAAAAATCCCCCTTTAAGCTATTTTTGTAGGTTGTTTGTATATAAATATTACGGTTGAAAAATCCTTTAAACAGGAAAAAAATTAATTTAAAAATATCTGAAAAATTAAAGATCTAAAAAAGAGTAATCGAAAACTTATTTCTTCTTCTCAGCAACCGGTCCAGCTTTTACCTTTGGTAAAGGCAAAGGACTAGGCAGGTTTACTTCTTCACTTACTTTAATCGCCTGGATGTTTCCTTTATGAAGTGCTGCATTTACGATCGGTTCCATGACGTCCATCGGAATCTTCTTCTCTTTATCCCAAGACTTTTTCACTTCATCAATTTTTTTTGATTCTTCAACAAAAAGGATTTGACCTTCGACATTAATCTTTCCCAAGCTGGGTTCATAATTACAAGTAAAATCAAAGGTAAATTTAAGGCCCTTTTTACCTTCAACCTTCAGATTCATGTCTTCTATATCTTTGATAGAAACGTTATTATTAATTTGGATCTGGCCGCCTTTAGTGTTTAGATTTCTTTCAGCGTTTACTTTATGTAAATTTATTTTTATGATTGGCATATTTAACCACGCTCCTAATTTTTATTATTTTAAGGAGACTCGTAAAGCTATTTATATAGTTTGCTAAACTTGAGAATCTAATAGGCAAATGAGAAAGATTATTATTAACAAAAATCAAGATTCTCCCAGATAGCCTTTATAAGCATACTTCCCTTTCTGCATATCAAAATATTTCTTAATCAAAGCGTGTAAATTCCAAGTACGGTAATGCAGTTGGTCCCAATAGACTGTCTCAACCTGCTTAATTAACTTCCATTCATACCATTTGCCTAATAATGCAGTAAATTTGCCCCCTTTAAAAATTTCCTGCCGGTCATAGGTTAAAGTTCCTTTAATGACCAGCTCTACCTTAGCTGTAGTCATCATTCGCTTTTGGCCGTTAATCTCTACTTCCACTTCTTTTTGGTCCCAAGTATGGACCAGAATTTCAAATTTGTATTTAATGTACTCGGTAACATTTTTTTCCATGACCCATTTAATCTCTTGCTCTGCTCCTGCCGGAGTAGGAACTTTATGCTTGTAAGTAGTTTCATGCCAGATGTAACCATAGTTTTTACCCCAATCAGTTATTGCAGCATAAAGACCGTCAAAATCAAATAATCCAGTATACCGAAGAGTGATCGGCTCCATCTTAATGTCTGCCATCGATTAAATAATTGTTTTGAGTTATATAAATATTTCTGAATCCTAAAAAAATTATTGAAAATAAGTTAAAAAAGTAGAAAAAACAGGGAATCAAATCTTATTGAACCAAACTTCAAATTCTTCTTCCTTCACTTTAAACGAAGAATTATGTTCATGCTTCTTAACAGGATTAAGATTAGATATTTCCATCTTTTCAGCGCCAACTTTTTCTTCAATATCTAACCTGAACTTTTCCAGCCGCGGTTTCATCTCTGCAGATGTTTTTAAAAATAAAATGATTTCATCTAATTTCTGAAATCCTGCTTTCTTCCTTAAGGCTTGAACATGTCTCATGATCTCCCGAGCATAACCTTCTGCTTCTAATTCTTCAGATCTTTCAGTGTTAACATAAACTAACCCGTTCCTTAACTCAGATTCAACAAAAGGAGCCGGAACATCTCTTTCAACATTAAGCATATCCTTGATTATGCGGACTTCCTTTCCTTCAACATTAAATTTGTAGAAACCTTCCTTCTCTATATGTCCAAGAATGGTCTCGGGACTATCTACAGTCAGTCTAGTAATTATTTGAGGAGATAATTCTCCATAAGCTTGCCCAATCTTTCCAAAATCTGATTTAACTTTGGCGACTACACCCGGCAATTTACTTAACACGGTAATTGATTTTGCGTTAGTCTGTTTTTTTATGATGTCTCTTAACTCTTCTACAGCACTTAAAACTTCTTCATTACTACTGACGACAACAACTTCTTTTACCGGCCATCTTAATCCAATCTTAGCTTTCTCTCGTGCTGCTAAAGCTCCTTGGATAACGCTCTTAGCAACATCCATCTGTTTCTCTAGCTGAGGATTAATCTGTTTACCTTCAAAGGAGGGAAACTGATAATGAGTTATGCTCTCTTCCTTCAAGCCAAATTCCTCTTTTAGGTTCAAGTACATCGCTTCGGAGATAAAAGGAGCAACAATGCTGAACATCTTCATTGTTTCTAACAGAACGTGGCCGATTGTATACATGACCACTTCCTTATCTTGATCTTCGCCTAAAGCACTCTTGTCTCTGACCATCTGGACATAAGTCCGAGATAATTCTAAGTAAAGATCTTCCAGGGGTGCGATTGTCTCATCTAAACGATAAGCATCAAATAGTTTGCCGACCTCATTTACAGTAGAATGAAGTTTACTGATGATGTAATGCTCTTCTACACCCATAACGTTGTGGATTATTTCTGCATCTAGCTTGAAAGGATTGACCTTATTTTCTCTGGCCAGATTTATCAACAGTTTGTGAATATTCCATAAAATATGAAGATTTCTAGCTTTAGTCTTGCATTCATCCCAGCTAAAATTTACATCTTTTCCGGCATTAGTCTGGCACATGTAATATCTTAAACCGTCTGCACCGTGCTTGTCGATCAGCTCGTAAGGAGAAATGATGTTGCCCAGACTTTTACTCATCTTCTTACCATCTATATCATTAAGCATACCGTGCATATAGACATTCTTGTAACAGTTACTATCAAACCCCAGCTGAGAACAGATGCTTAACATGCTGAACCATAACCTTACCTGTTCGGTCGCTTCTAAGATCAGATCTGCAGGGTAATATTGTTTCAGGAACTCTTCTTCTTGAGGATAGTATAAACAGTTCCAAGAAGCTGTTCCAGCATCAATCCAGACATCCAAGATGTCAGGGATCCTGGTCATCTTGCCTTTACATTTTTTACAGTTCCATTTAACCTCATCTATCCAAGGCCGGTGGATGTCTTTAGGAACATTATTCTTTCCGGCTTTTTCTTCTAATTCTTTTTTAGAGCCCAAGACTTCTACTTCTTCACAATCTTCATTGCTGCATTTCCAGATTGGAACCGGAGTTCCCCAAAATCTTTGTCTAGTGATGGAATTATCTTTTAGATGTGCAGTCCAAGAATCAAAAGCCTGAGTTTTAGGAATCCAATTGACCTTCTGATTGGCTTTGACCATCTTATCCCTCAGATCTTCTATCTTAAAGAACCATTGTTTAGTTGTCCTAAAAACAACTCCGTGATGACATCTCCAACAATGAGGATAATCGTGTTCAACATCTGAAGTAGTTACCAAAGCTCCGGCTTTTTCCAAATCATCTATAAATTTTTGATCATCTTTCTTAGCTTTCCTGCCTTTAAAGGAAGGCATCTCCGTAAGTTCTCCATGTTGATTAAGCGTATTAAAAGGAGGAATATCATACTCTCTTCCTACTTCGTAATCTTCTGGACCACAACCTGGAGCCATATGGACTAAACCTGTTCCAGCAGTAAAATCCACATGTTCACTTGACAAAACAATGGTATGAACTCTAGGATGCTGTTTCTTAAGCTCTTTATATTGAGGAATCTTGTCTGCAAAAGGATGTTCATATTCTATTCCTAGCAATTCTTCTCCTTTGAATTCTTCAACAACCTTTAGATTTTTATTAAGTAATGATTGTACAAACGGGCCGGCTAAACTTTTTCCTAAGATCCAAAGCTCGTCGTCAACCTTAACCTTGACATAATCCAGTTCCGGATTGACCATGACCCCTAAGTTGTAAGGGATAGTCCAAGGCGTAGTTGTCCAGATAACCAAGTATTCGCTTTTCTTGCCTTTAAGCTTAAATTTTAAGAAGATAGACTTTTCTGTAACATTTTGATATTCACATTCGTGTTTTGCTAGAGCAGTTTCACAATCACCACACCAGGTCATCACTTTTTCTCCTAGATATAACCTATTCTTTTTCCAGGCCTGCTTGACTAACCACCATTCTCCATCCATGTAATCTTCCTTAAGAGCCATGTATGAATCAGAATAATTTAAAGTACAGCCCATCCTCGAGAAGTCAGTAGTCATGAAATCTGCTAATTCTAGAGAAGTCTTGATGCATTCCTGGACAAACTTATCAATGCCGAAAGCTTCGATATCTTCCTTAGTTTTTAGGTTATACTTAGCCGTAACTTTATGTTCTGTAGGCAAGCCGTGGACATCATAACCGTTCCGGTCCCAAACATTGAATCCCTGAGACCTCTTATACCTTAAGGCCATATCTTTTAAGACCGTATTCCAGGCTGTTCCTAGATGAACCCTTCCGGAAGTATAAGGCGGACCCTGCAAGAAATTGAACTTTTTACCTTTTTCATTCTTCTTTCTAAGCTTTTCAACAATCTTCTTCTTCTGCCAAAAGTCTTGGATCTGCGGTTCAATATCTTCGTGCTTATAATCTGGAAATTTCATAAGATTGAGGGTAGTGGAGAGTTATTTAAAAATATTATGGCAATTATCAGCTCTTAAACCAAGTCCAGACTGATTAGATGTTTTTAATCCTCACTTGATGCTAAGACTTCTTTATTAAAAGACTGAAACGAAACAGAAGAGTTTTTGCTAGTAAAATTTAAATAATCTTTAAAATTAATTAAAATAATGGAATATACATTAGATGATATTTATGAATCCGCTGGGGAAGAATTGACTGATAAAATGCTTGCTGTTGTAGGTAAGGAAAATATCTTAGAATGGTTTTATAAGCCAAATAAAGTTTTTAAAGGTAAAAGTCCAGATGATTTATGTAAAGAAGGAGATTATAGTACTTTAAATACAGTAATTATGGATATTCTTACAGCAGCTCACGGTGGTTAGTTTACTGTTTAAAATCAGTATTGAGTTTAACATTTTAAAATTAGATTATTGTCTTTGTTCAAGCCTCGTACTTTAGTGCGAGATAAGACGATTTCCCACATATTTATGACCTGTATTTAGATTCAAGGTTTTATTTCTCTTAAACAACTTCAAACAGTCAAAAGGACGGTCCTATAGAAAATCTCTCTTCGTTCAGTTAACCTCAGACTACATACTTAGCTTCTTTAACTCAAAAGCCAACATTCCCAAAAAGAACGGCTTAGTAGAAAAAGTTGTCATGATGGCCTAAAAAAGGTAAAATCTGCTAAACAAAACTGTAGTTATAGTTAACTTTAGTTATAATTAACTTTAAGTTATAGTTAAGTTCCGAGCCAGGATAATAAGGATAATATTAAGAAGAGGTATTATTTTTCGAATGAGTTTTTAGGCTCGGCAGATTTTACCGGCCAAGATGACTTTTTCTACTAAGCCAAAAAGAACAGAATATTTAAAAACACAGTTTGATTTATTTATATAAAGAAGTCAAATGAACCCATTTTATTTCATAGTTATTATTTTCCTACTTTCTCTTTCAGCGATGTTTTCTGGATTGACCTTAGGAATTTTAAGCCTAGACCAGGACATGCTAAGAAGAAAGATGCAGTTAGGCCAAAAAGATGCGAAACTGATTTTTCCGCTTCGGAAGAAAGGCAACCTTTTACTTTCCACCTTGATCTTAGGAAACGTTGCTGTCAACACAACTTTAGCAATATTTTTAGGCTCTATCGCTAAAGGAGTCATCGCAGGAATCATCGCCACTGGACTTATTGTCGTTTTTGGCGAGATCGTTCCTCAGGCAGTATTTGCACGCCACGGTTTGAGATTTGGAGCAAGATTAGTCTGGCTGGTTAAAATAGCGATGTTTATCTTTTATCCTATAGCTAAACCGATCTCTTGGTTCTTAGACCGATGGCTAGGCGGAGGACTTCCTACAAAATTTAGCCGCAGGGAATTACGGCTATTCATCAGAGAACAGCGTAAACATGCAGAAGAGATTAAACATAGGGAATTTGAATTACTTGAAAGAGGATTATTATTTTCTGCAACAAAAGTTAAAGAAGTCATGACTCCAAAAAAGAATGTTTTCTTTTTGACAGAAGATCTATTATTGACTAAAGAGACCTTAAAAAAGATTCATTATCGCGGTCATTCCAGGATTCCAGTCTTGAATACAAAAAAGAATAAAGTTGTGGGCATCTTATATTCTAAGGATCTGATTAATATTGATCCTGAATACAACATTCCTCTTAGAGAAATAATGCGGAAAAAAATCAATTTTATCGGCAGGAACGACAAGCTAGGAGGATTGTTGAAAAAATTTCAAGATAAGAAAGTGCATCTGTTTATTGTGCTTGACAAGTCTAAAAGAATTTCAGGCATAATCACTTTAGAAGATGTCCTGGAAGAAATCGTAGGAGAAATTGTTGATGAATATGATAAGGTCATCGACATGAGAGAAGCCCACAAGCATAAAGATATCATGAAAAAACTGCCTCAACCTAAGGTACAAAACATAACGGCTGATGCTCAACCCAAAACAAATTAAGCTCAGTCTTTCTTTTTTTTATGACCCCAGTTACAGTTTGATCAAAGCAAAGACCTAGCCTCTTCCTTCTCTAAGACCTTCTTTAATTTTGACAGGGCCCGGTTCTCTAATTGCTGAACTCTGGTCTTTGATATCCCTAAAGTCTTTCCAATTTCTGTATGAGTCTGTTCTTCATAACCATCTAATCCGGCTCTCCTGTTTAAGATGTCCTTCTCTCTGGCATCTAGTTTCTGAAGAGATTTACTGACGAGATCAGTAACTTTTTCATAGCATTCTAAATTGCCGACCTCTTCTTCAGGATCAGGAGAATTATGATTTTTTAATCTTTTAAAAAGAGGAAAAAATTTTTCAGGATGATCATATAAGGAAATATTCTTCTGTTCTTTAGGTTTTCTCAAGACCGTCAAGACATAGCCCTGAGAAGAATAAGCTGCAAAAGTTGAAAAATCTAAACTTATTCTAAAATTATACTTATGGGCAGCCTTGCGAAAACCATCTTCAACAGCTTGAAGAGCAGAACTGAATTCAGTTCCTCTTCGGGCATATTTTTGAGAGATACGAATAATCAGCCTGAAATTAGACCAGACTAATTTACCTACTTCCTTCTGCCAATCTGACTTGAGCTCTTTAATTTTAGATTTTGCTTCCTGACAGGGAAGATCTCTTTTATTACGGCTTTCTTCAGTTAATTCTTTCAGATAAGATTCAGCCATATCTTCTAAGATGTCCCAACGGTTTAATCTTTCAAAATAGCCGTAAAGGCTGGCTTGAGCTTTTTCTACTTCACCTTCCCACTGTAAATCTTCCAAGACTTTTTCAAGACCAAAATGATCCCGGACTATTTCTTTCCAGCCGTTTACTTTTTTGTTCTCTTTTCTCCAGGAACAATTAGCAAAATAATCAGAAACAAATTCTGGACATTTAAGATACATCTCAAACAAAAGAGCCTTCCTCTTATCTTCCATCCTTAAAGCGGTAGCTTTAATTTCCTCTTCAGAAAGTATCTCTGGTAATTTTCCTACATATCTGTCTGAGTGATTAAGCTTCATTCTTCAACCTTCAAAATCACCACGTTCCCTCTTCCTTTTTTAATCTTTTCAACCTTCCCTTTATGTTCCAGTTCGGTAAGTATCAAGCTTATTTTCCCTTCAGAAAGATACATCATCTCTTTCCTTAATTCTTTTTGGCTTATCCTGCCGTCATGTTTTTTGATGATCTCTAAAGCTTCATCAAGATAGCCTGGTTCTTTCTCTAGTTCTTGTTTATGCTCCTCTACGGTTTTATTACTTTCAGCCTTGATCTTTTTTCTGAAGATCTTTAAAGGGCCGTATTTTTTTCTGGCCTTGACGATACGGTAGATTGCAAAGATAAAAATCATTCCGGCAAGAAGATAAGACCAATAATTAGTAGTAGGCTCTTCTTCTAGGACCATACTTTCCTCTGTCTCTTTCCAGAGTTCGTCTTCTTCAGCAAAATCAGGCAGAAGAAAAACATCGAACAGGTACTCTCCTTTCTCAGAGACTATTTTAATTTCTTCAACAACCTCAAAGTCATTGCTTCTGGTTGTAAGCTTATATTCTCCAGGAGGAAGTTCGAAAGTATAAGTTCCGTCTTTAGAGAGGTATTTTTGGATGGGCGTAGTATCAACTTCCAGAAGAACGTTTTCTTCTAATTCCAGCATATTGTTATAGATGCTTCCTTTTAGCGTAGCGGCTGAAGCAAAGGATGTTAATAATAGAGATAATAAAAAAGATAAGACCAATATTAACCAGAGTTTATTTTGCATATTGGGACTATTTTGAACTTTATTATAAAAATCTATCGAGAAAAAATGTAAAGAGATAAAAAATGACAATTTTCTCTGTGGTGGTAAAGTTATATAAAAAAATATGGCAAAAGAAAGCAGGAATCTTTCAAGGAGCTTATTTTTTCTTCCTTTCATACCAAAAAACAAAAATAAAGGTTAGTAAAGTTTCATCTCCTAAAAATTTCCTCTAAAAAAAGTTTGACAGAAAGCATCTTTATAAAGAACTTTTTCTCCAATCGTTTCAGAACTGGCGTTAATTGCGCCGAAGAGATTTAATGATTAAGATTAAACCCGGAGGTCATAAGAAAAATGGCAAAATATCTACAAAAAATGTTTGCAGTTTTGGTATTAGCAATCTTTGTGATGAGCATAGTACCTGCTGCATTAGCTAACGGAAAGTCATCAAATGATAATAATTCTGTTAGTATAAGTTATACTGAAAATGAGGATCAGTCAGAAGGCACATCTACAGTTGAAGGATTAGTCAAAGCTAAAGTCCAGGCAAAAGAAAGAATCGAAAAAGCTGAAGAAAAGATAGAAGATGTTAAAGAAAGGTTGTTAAGTGTTCGTGAAAGTTACCTTAAAGCAAAGGAAAAATACGAAGAGACCAAAGAAAAACATAAAGAATTAGTAGCACAACTTTCAGAAACAAGAAAAAAAGTAAAATCTTGCCTCAAAGATTCTGACGATTGTACAGAAAAGAATAAAGAGCTCAGAAGAGATTATAATCAATATCTCTTAAGAGTAAGTGACGTAATCTTAAGTTCTTTAGAAAAATTATCTGTTCGGGTAGAAGATGTTAAAGAAATCAGTGATGAGAACAGAGAAAAAGCTCTTGCTGAAATTGCTGATGTGGAAGATAGATTAAAAGATTATCAAACTAAAGTTGGTTCTTTCAGTGAAGAAACTCCTAAAGAAGAAGTTCTTGCTGCTCTTAAGGAACTTAAAGAGTTTAAAGGAGAAGTTCGGAAAATTCAAAAGAAGCTGGTCGCTTTGATGATGAATTCTAAATTAAAGAAAATTGTTGATAAGCATGACGAGTTCAGGAACGGCATGGAATCAAGGATGGAATCTTTAAAAGAGCAGGGAGCAGACATCTCTAAACTGGAAGATCTTTTAGAAGAGTTTGATGGAAAATCTGCTGAACTTAAAGAGCATTTTGATTATGCAGATGGTCTTTGGGAAAAAATAACCACTGCCCAGGACTTTGACGGAGTTGTTAAGGAATGGCATGAAGCACAAAAAACAGTCCGGGAAGATCTTCAGGAGACTAAAGAGATCCTGCGAAAATTTATCCATGAGTTTAAAGAGATAAAAAAGGGGCTTAATGGAGAAAGTAGTGAAGATAGTGTAGAAGAAGCATAAAAGAATAAAGAAGCTAACTCTACTGACGAGGAGTAAAGAAAGTTTTTAACTTTCTTTTTCTTTTCTTTTTTTTAATTGGAGGAATAACATGAAGAAAAAAATAATAGTTCTTTTTATGCTTTTACTAGTAGTAAGCTTGTTTTTAGTCTCAGGATGTTTAAAACAGACCAGCACTGCTGGATCTCAACAAGACACTAAAGAGACAGCTGCTTCTGATGGTGCTAACACAGTTACGGCTGAAGAGATTCCCTCCAGCCCAGAAGAAGAGGAAATCGACAGTACTCTTGATGAGTTAGATGATCTTGACAGTTTAGACAGCGATCTTAAGGATCTAGAAACTCTTGAAGAGTTAGACTAGTTTAAACCACAAATTATTTAACAATCTTTTTCTTTTTCTTTGTAAAAGAGTGAAAAAGTAGAATAATACTTTAAAAATAATCAAAACAGGTGATTTAAATGGAAATTAAACTCAAAGATTTTGAAAAGCTAAACTTAAAAGTTGGTTCTATCAAAGCGGTAAAAAAACATCCTCAGACAAAAGATTACATCATCTTAGTTGATATTGGAAAGACCGGTGCAGACAAACAAGTAGTAGTTGACCTAAAAGGTTCTTATTCCATGGCCGAACTTATCGGAAAAAAAGTCGTACTAGTACAAAACACTGAAATAAGCGTAGTGAAAGGGATTGAAAGCCAGGGTTTATTATTAGCAGCTTCTAAAAATGGAAGATCAATATTGATCGAGCCTCCCAAGACTTGTGTCGGTGCTAAAGTAGTCGGCTTATCTAACAAAGAGTTTAGTTTTAAAGAGAACTAATCATTTGTTATTCTTATTATTTTTAGAATTAATTTATTCTTACTTGTTATTTTAAAACTCGGAAACTTTCCGAAGTTTTTACCTAAACCCTTATTAAATTGATTTGGACCAATTCTTTCCAGAAACTAATAGGTGAACACTAAAAATGGAAAAGAAAACTATGTATGTAAGATTAGACCCGATAGACCAAGGCTGTAAACCTTTGACCAAAGTAATTGAAAGTGATGACAACAGCACTTTTGATGATCTAGTGAAACGTCTTCTAGACCCTCGTGCCGATAAATACAATCCGGGATATAACCCTTCAGAAAGAGAAACCGCCGAAGTTATCGCTGAACAATATCAACAAACGGCAATGCAGCCCTACGTTTCACAATTGACAGCTAAAACTAACGAGGGTACAGAAATCCCCATAGGCCTAAATGATCCGATCAAAAAATATTATGATCAGATTGCTAATTCAAAAACAAAAGTGTCTGTAGATGGTTTTGAAGGCCCTTGTGACCTTATCGATCTTTCCATCAGCGAAAATGTTCCGGGAGGACTGAAAAAAGATTAAGAAAATGAACTTCTTGTTTTCAAAGAATTTTCTTAAAGCGTTTAAACACACAAAAGAACCTTTTGCTATCCTGAAAGGAAAGGTCTATACCTTAAAGAAAGGAGACGGTGAGGAGAGATTAGAGTTTCTGAATCAAAAATATGGTCTTAGTGAAGCGGAAAGTGTTGTTGGAAGAGAAAAAGATTTTTTGGAAAGAAACAAGGAACAGTTAAGAGAGTATATCGATAATCAAATCCAGAATTTTTTTGAACTGATAAAATCTTTACAGGACAATCTTAAAAAAAGAAAAAAAGAAAGTTTGTCCTTACAAGATAGTTCCATAGAGAAATTTATCATTGTAGATGTCTTTAACGCTTATTTTAACAAAGAAGAAGTGAACATTCCGAAGCTTAAAGAGATAAAAATTCCCGCAAACAATATCAGTATAGACGAACTGATCAAAAATATCCCTCCTTCAGCATTAGAAAAGTTAAGGACGATAATCATCAGAGAAAGATGTTATCAGCTTTCCAAAGAAATAGTTGTAAACGGTCCCGTTTTGCATTTCAAAAAAGAGACTTTCTTCCTTAAACCAGCGGGATTATTAGATGATTTAGTTGAGGGTTATGAAAAAGAACTGCAAAGTAAAGTAGATAGACATATCATTAAAAACAGCAAGGTGTATGTAGAGGTAGCCCAGGCCCTTCAACAACAGCAAGAAATTCTAGAGAGTGTTATCAAAGTGAAAAAAAATATTTTGGTCAGATCTAATGAAAACGAAGAAAAAATCAACTATCTCAAAAAAGATCGGAACAGACATACGGCCTTGTTAGAGATTCCCCCTTACATCATCCAGAAAAATAATAACTATTATCTTTTTGGGAAAACAGAATTGGGGTTAGAGATTAGTCTGAAAGAAGGCAAGGCGGTGATAAAGGAAAAGCCCGACATCTATTCCCGGCCTTACCAACATCCTTTTGTCTGGGATAAAGAATCTTTAGGGATATGTTATGGTGACCTTGATTGGAATAAGATTATCGATTTTGGAGAGGCTTACGAACTGAACACAGATTTAGCGTTCAGGATCGCTAAAATGTTAAAACAAGGAGCAAGAGTTCTTACCAAAGCCTATCTAGGTAAAGCCGGCCAAGATTTTATTCCTGTGAAAAGGATTGAAGACTGTGGTTTTCTGATCGCTGAATCCTATCGAGAAGCAAAAAAATATGCTCGAAAAAATAATCTCCCCCTAAAAAGAATATTTGACAATGACAGAACTTGATAATAGAAATATCCTTGCTTGGGGATCAGAAAATCAAGAAAAATTAAGCCGGTTGAGAGTTGCAGTAGTCGGCTCAGGTCCGTTAGCGCAATTAATTATCGCCTCGCTAGCCGGACTGGGAGTAGGATATTCAGAAAATGGCGGAGCGATAATCAATATTGATAATAATAGAATCAACAACAGAGAGATCGATTTCCTTTGTGAACAGACTACTGATACAATCAACAAAGAGAAGGTTAAACAGTTCAAAAAAGTTGTGACTCAAATTAAACCTTACTGTAATTATATTCCCCTATTTACAGATTTTTGTACTGCTGACCTGTACCGTTTTGAGTCAGAGATTATTATTGAAGCGACTAATGATCCTGTTTCTAAAGAGAAGGCCTTGAATTATTCCATGGTATATCGAATTCCCTTCCTCTCAGGTTCTGCAGATCAGACAAAAGGAGCAGCAGCCAGTTATTTTGGAAAAGAGAAGCCCGATCTAGAAAAATTAGTTTTGCCGCAATTTCGGGGACGATTACAGGAAGGATATACTAGCTCAGTTGTTGCTGGTTTGATTTTAGAAGAATTAAGAAAACATACTTTTAGATATTCAGATCGTTCCGGGAAAAGTCTTTCAGCGGACCGGAATCTTTCTGATAATGAAATTATTTACTATAATTCTCATTCTATTTCCAGAAATAGTTTCAGGGATGATTTTTCAAGAAAAAAATTGGATCTGAAAAACAAAAAAATTTTAGTGGTCGGGTCAGGAGCGTTAGGAAACTTTTTAGGAATCAGTTTAGGTTATCTAGGTATAGGAAAGATAGATTTTCTGGACTTTGATACTGTTGAAAGCCATAACCTCAGCAGACAGATTCTACTTTACGGTAAGGTAGGAGAAAAGAAATGCTTGACTCTTGCTGAAAGAGTAAATAAGATGAACAGTTCCTCAAAGACTTCCGCCTTCTACGGAAAAGTGGGCAAAATTAATCTTGATGAAGACAAGGACTGGCTCAGAGAACTTTATGAAACTGAAAAAGAACAATGGAAGCTTAAACCAAAAGGAAGACGAGAAGAAACCTTTCCAAAAACGCTTCTTAATTTTAAAAACAGACATTATTCTTTAAGCCCTGCAGAAAAAAGAGACGGGCTGGTATTGATAACAAAAGAATGGCTCTCAAGACAGAACTATGATCTTATTTTAGGAGGGGTTGATAACAAGTTTGCCCGGTTATGGATTAATCAAGCCGGAAGATGTTGTAAGCTTCCTTATATTGATGGGGGTAGCGGTCCGAAAAGTGGACAACTTGCCGTTTACATCCCTGGTAAAACTAAGTGTATAGACTGCCAGCTTGATCTGAGACATTTTCCTACTAGAAACAGTTGCATTGACGGTCCTGAAGCCAGTGTAGTGATGTCAAATTCCCTTGTTGCTGGAATGATGGTGGGAGAAGCAGTTAATCTTTTTGAAGGAAATATCAAGAAAAGAGATAATTTAACCTTAAGATATCAAGTGTTAAATCAAAAAAGGATTTTGGTTGATAATGAAAAAAAACTTAGAGACCATTATTGTTGATTATTACTAAAAAAGCGGATGGAGAGTAATTAGATTGTTTAAAGAGATATTGTGCCTCCAATTATAAAAAACAGAAATGTTAACGATACATTTTTAAATGAATTACAATAAAAACCATCAATATGTGGGCGTGCCGGAGCGGTCAAACGGGATGGGCTTAGGCCCTTCTGGCAGTTGTGGTGTGAAGAGCATCTTTGCTATGATTGGAAGACACCCATTGGCTTAGTGCCTACGCAGGTTCGAACCCTGCCGCCCACACCATTTCTTTTTAGATTATAAGATAGTTCTTTAAATTTAAAGTGTGAAGGCAGGTAGTGAAAAGAGAACACAAAAAACACCATTAATCAGAAAAAAGAGATTTAAATATTACTCTTCATCAAGTAAACTTTTTATCTGACTGATCGCTTTAACATTATCAGACGCTAAATCAGTAATAGCAACACTTTTTCTAGAAGGGACCATGAGGACTGTAAAGTTCTGAAAGTGGAGAATGGAGTTGCTTTTCAGAGATAAAAGAAACATTTTTGCGAGGAAGAAGAATCATTTTAAAAATAAGTTAAAATGGTTACAATTTTATTTTTTTTCACTAGATTCATTAGTCACTTTCTCTTCTTCCTTAACTTCTTCTTTTTTAAGCTTGACGGTAGGGAATAAGATGACATCCCTAATTGCGTCTACACCCGTTAAAATTACAACCATCCGGTCTATACCAAAACCTAAACCGCCGGCTGGAGGCATTCCAAACTCCATGGCATTGATAAAGTCTTCATCCATCGGATGAGACTCCTCAGCGCCCCCTCTTAATTCCTCAGCTTGTTTTTCTAACAACTCTTTTTGTAAAACTGGATCGTTAAGTTCAGAATAAGCGTTACACAATTCCATCCCTAAACAAAAAGATTCAAACCGTTCAATCAACCTGTTATCATAACGAGAAGGCTTGCACAAAGGGGTTGATTCCTTCGGGTGATCAATAACGTGGATAGGCTGGATCAGTTTATCTTCAACAAACTCCTCAAACAATAACTGGACTCCCAATCCCCAAGTGAATTCTCCTTCATAATCTATCCTATGTTCATCAACTAAATCCTTGATCTGCTCCACAGACATCTTGGAAACGTCAATCTCAGCATACTGTTTAATGGCCTCAACCATGGTTATCCTCTGCCAAGGAGCCTTAAAGTCCAGCTCAACTTCTTCTCCTTTATATCTCTGTATAACTTTTGTAGAACCGTTAAGAGCAATACAAGCCTTTTCATAAACTTGTTCTAGATAATCCATCATCGTTCCATAATCAACGTAAGCCTGGTAAACTTCCAGCATTGTAAATTCGGGGTTATGTGAAGGATCAACATCTTCATTCCTGAAATTTTTACAGATGGTGAAAACTTTTTCAAATCCACCTACCAATAATCTTTTCAAGAATAATTCTGGAGAAATGGAAAGAAACATCTTCATGTCCCAGGCATTAATATGAGTAACAAAAGGTTTGGCGCTAGCTCCGCCATAGATGGTCTGTAAGGCAGGAGTTTCTACTTCCATAAAACCCTTCTCCTGGAAAAATTCTCTGACAACTTTAACCATCAAACTTCTTTTCTTGAAAACTTCTCGGACATCCTGATTAAACATCAGGTCAACATACCTTTCTCGATACTTTAGCTCGATATCCTTTAAACCGTGAAACTTCTCAGGCATCATAGCTAGAGATTTACATAAGATCTCAAAAGTATGTACATTGATAGTAACTTCTCCTCTCTGAGTTTTAAAGATCAGTCCTGAAACACCGATAATGTCACCGATGTCAATCTTTTTAGAAGCAATCTTATAATTTTCGCTGCCCAGAGCGTCTTCTTGTAAATATAACTGAACTCTTCCGCTTTCATCTTGGAGATGGAAGAAAGCTGCTTTTCCCATCACTCTTTTAAGCATGACTCTTCCAGCAACGCTAACCTTGTTTTCTGTCTTTTCTGCTGGTTGTAGATGCAAGTACCGTTCATTGATCTCAACAGCTAGATGTGTCTGACTAAAAGCATAAGGATAAGGGTTGATCCCTTCTTCTCTGAGCTCGTGAAGTTTTCTTAATTTGTTCTCATCAATTACCATCAGAAGTAATTAATTAAGAAGAATTATATAAAGGTTACCAATATTTTTAATTCTCAAAACCATCTATTACATAATCTTTTTAAATTAGCCTTCAATAACTCGCCAGATGGAACAAAAACTTTTATTGGAAGGGCTCTGCGCCCATATTGATGAAAGAATAGTCAACAACGAAACTTTGGATACAACAGTTGTCCTTAACGAATTTGGTCTTCCTCGTGAAAAAGAATACGAATCATTTATCAGAGATTATGCTAATATTACTCAAAGCTATCTGGAAAAAAGAACAGAACTCTTTGAGGAAGGTAAAACTTTTGATCTGGAGAGGGTTTTCTTAAACAGCATAGGCGGAGGAGTGCTAGGTGCTTTAGTCAAACCACTAGAATATACAGTCCCTGCCGGAGCGTTAGTTGGATGTGTCTTAACTGCTTATGATGAATTGAAAAACCTTAAAACTGACTTCTCCAGTACTTTTTGGGGTGTATTTGGAGGAGCTTTGGTCGGTTCATTGGCCGGCGACGAGAAGATAACTTATCTAGGCTTGGCTATCGGCGGAACTTTAGGAGTGTATAAAACGATTGTCGAGAGCCGTGAAAACAGAAAAAAGAAGAAAAACAGAATCCATGCAGAAATAAGGGAGCTAGATCAGGATTATCAAGAAAGTAAAGAATTCATTTTTGAGAATACTTATTCTGCTTTAGAATCTAAACAGAAATCAGAAGAAAGATTACTTGATGATCAGAAGTTTTATGAACGTTTAACGGCTGCTGCTGAAAATGTCCTTAATCTGCAAAACCTAAAAAAACCAAGGTGATAAAATAAAACTCTTAAGTTAATTTTATAAACTTTCTTTCTTTATCATTTCTTAAATTTCATAAAAAAGAGGTGTAGTAATGATAATCATAAGCTGCGGCAATTCTGTTGATATTGCAAAAAAGTTGGCTAAGCAACTGAAAGTAAAATATTCTCCCCTGACCGTCTCGGCTTTTCCTGATGGAGACATTTATCTGAAATTTAACACTGAACTTAAAGGAAAAAAAGTGGTGATCGTCCAATCATTCCAGCCCCATTCAGACATGTCCTTGTTTGACATAGTTTTTGCCGCAGAAACTGCTAAGGATTTAGGAGCGAAAAAAGTGATCTTGGCCGCTCCTTATCTGGCATATATGAGACAAGATAAAAGGTTCAATCCGGGAGAAGCGATCTCTTCCAGGATCATGGCTAAACTGCTTAATGGCTGTATAGACAAGATCATCACTATCGATCCTCACATCCATCGGTATAAGTCTTTAAAAGATATTTTTACAATCTCAACAAAAAAGATGACTGCTAACCTTGTTATGGCCGATTATATCAAAAAAAGGATCAAGTCTGGAGTAATCATCGGCCCGGACTGGGAATCATACCAATGGGCTGAAGAAATCGCTAATAAGATTAAGTTTGAATGCACTGTATTTAAGAAAACAAGATTCTCTTCCAGACATGTTGAAGAAGAGATGATCAAGCCAGTAGAATTAAAAGGAAAAAATGTAGTTATTGTGGATGACATCATCTCTACCGGCCATACCATGATCGAAGCGGCAAAAAAAGCCCGAAAGATGAAGGCAAAAAGTGTGATGGCCATAGGGGTACATGGTTTATTTGTGGAAAATGGCCTGAAAAAGATGGAATCATATTTTGACAGCATCGTCACGACTAATTGTATTGAACATAAAACTAACAAGATCGATATCTCTCCTTTGTTATTAGAAGAATTAAAAAAAGAAAAATGAAGGTTCTTAAATTAGTCAAAAAAGGGATTATTGTTGTGGCTATCATCTTAGGAATCTTTCTTTTAGTTAGTTGTAAACGGCCAGTAGAAAGTTCTGTCGAGATTGCTGAGATTCCAGAAGGAAATGATCTGTCTTTAGAAGAACAAGCAGAAGCTGTAGAAACATGTCTCGAAGGATGGATCTGTATTGATAATAATTCCAGAAATTATCTCTTAACAGATTGTACTATAAACCAAAGTGAAAATTGTCCTGCAGGTTGTGAAAATAGTATTTGTAAACCTGTCAAAACCTGTACAGCCGGATGGAAATGCCTTAACGAAAAAAAGAGAAGTTACCTGTTAGAAAGTTGTTTTTATGAAAACACCACTGAATGCGACTGGAAATGTGAACAAGGCAGCTGTATTCCAGAACCTGAAGCGCTCCCTGAAGAAATTCAAAAAGAGCTGGTCATAATTGAAAATAAAGTGAAGAATGTAAGTAAGGATATGAACTATGGAGAGTTACATACTTTAACCATAGACGGTTATAAGTATAACCTGAGCATCTATTTTATTGATGTAGGCAGAGTTAAACTAAAGATTGATGACGTCAAAAGTGATTGGTTGATGGAAAGCAGCACTATTGATTATAACGAAATAACAATAACAGTAGATTATATTATTCTCCAGCCTTATGCCGGCGGAAAACAGATGATTGGTTATACTGTTAATTGATGAATGAAATATTACCCCCTAAATTTTAGATTGATAATAGATTACGTAGCGAAAGGACTTTTTTAGAATAAGACATCCCTCTTACGTTTTCAGGATTGTCTGTCGGTAAAACAAACTTAAGACTTCCCCGATAGCCAGGCCGAGCTTTTTGGACCACAAAATCAGTCTCTTCTGCTCCTAAGCTGTGATGCCATTGCCTTATTTTAAGAACTTCCGGAGTAACAGTAAAAATATGTTCTAAGCTGGTATGCTGAGCAAGATAATCAAGAGACTTAGTTATCAGTTCTGCCCCGTTGCCTTTACCTTCTGCTGAAACATCAACCAAGAGCAGAATTTCATTTTTTCCTGTTCGATAAGGAAGATTAGCCCAAGTGCCGTTATTAGTTAGATGATCAAAAGTTGCATCTTCCGGAATGGTGATTGTGTCATAAAAAATCAAGACCGTTTCCAGCAAAGCTTTAGGTATTTTTCCTTCATATCCAACAATAATCGTTTCTCCGCTAGTAATCCTTCTCTTCATCAGATTAGGAGATACTTTATTTGGCTCCCATCTTGAATTCCAGAGTTCGGTAAGAAGTTCTAAATCTCTAGTAGTAGCTTTTTGGATCAGTTCTTCACCAGTATAAAGTTCTAAAGTCATGGTAGTAGGGAGTAATTTCGTGATATTTTTTATAAAGTTTTCAGTTGTTTTTTCTCATAAGATAAAATAAAGAATTACCGGCAGGATCAGGCAGCCCATCAGATGATTCTTGCCTACATTCCAAGAAGAAGTTATAATTCCTAAAGCTGTAGCCGTCAACAGGATCATCAATCCAATAAAACCATCAAAATAAATGCTTAAGAGAGTGATAAAAGCAATTATAGAAAAAACCACATAAGCATAATTTACCTTGACAATTATCCTGGAAAATTGTTTAGAGATCTTAAGAGCAAGAACAGAAGCTATTCCTCCCGCGATGAGAGCAACTGCTAAAAACAAGAGCATCTCCTGGAAGGTTACCTCTCCTAACAGATTACTGACGGTAAGGATCGCTCCATTACGAGCTTTATCTAAAACATAAACCGTGGCAATTGAAATCAGCATGTTAGCGGTGTTAATTCCACCTACTAAAGTTAGAAAACCTTCATCGCCGATGTCTCCCACCAAATTAGTTGCTACGATTGCAGCCTGACTGCTTCCGAAACCAGGAAGAAAAGCGGCCATGAAACCTACTCCAGAAGCAGCACTGACTGATTTGATCAAATTTTTTTTTGATATCGTCAAGGGTTTTGTTAAATCCTGTGGAGGAATTTTTGATTTCTGCAGCAGGCTTAACAAGAGGATGGAAAATCCAAACAACCCTGACAAAAGAGGAAATAAAGGCTGGCTTAGATTCGGGATACTGAAGATGATCAAGCCTAAACAGCCAGACAAAAGAAAAGCGGTCAGACTTTTCAGCCTCTTGCCTTTATCCTTCATCACCATATAAACCATGATTAAAATCAAGATATAACCAATCCAGTTTTTAACTGCCGGATAAATCAGTTCCATGCTGATGATGAAAACAGGAAACAGAATAAGTCCTAACAACAAAGAACCTAATGAACCGATGACAGTATAAACTATGGCATTATGTCCTTCGCCTTTATTCAAAAGCCGATGTCCCGGCAGGACGTTCAAAGCCTGCGCCTCGTCTGGAGCTCCAAGATAAATGCTGGGAATAGAGTCCAGGAAAGTATGCGTTATGGCTAGACTGATGATAAATACTGCTAATAATAAAGGGGTTGTTGTTGTTAACAATAAAGTCAAAAAAGAGATTATTAACACTGAAACAAGATTGACATGAATTCCGGGAACAAGGCCGGTGA
>JAHJDB010000037.1 GCA_018812765.1 Nanobdellota archaeon | reverse complement strand
TATGATTGTTCGGTTCCATTTTTAAAGTCTTTGGACAAACCCTCTTTTAGGTTCAAACACGTCTCCTGAACGGCGCAGTTTTTCTAAAATATCTTCTACCGATTCTTTAGAAATGTTTTTTTCTTGAGCAGCTTCAATGATATTTTCAATCGGGACCATTTTATTGTTCAACTGCTCCTCTAAAGAACTTATTAATTCTTTAATTACCCCAATACTGCTTCTTTGAGTGGCTGTAATCCTGCTACCGATACGGTCAATGTCAATTTTTCCAGTTTCAGAGTCTTTAGCAATTTGATTTAGACAATAATCAATCAATTCAATAGCTTTCTGAGCATCATTTTTATTTACTATAGAAGCCAGCCTAATTTTAGCGGCTGCTTCTGATAGTCTTACTAAAGCTTCAAGCTGTCTGGCGGTAATAGGAATGCTTTTAATGCCTGCTTCATCAGAAGAACCAGAATTACGCATAGAAACATAATATTCTTTAATTTCTTCTATAGCTTCATCACTCATTTTTGGGTTTATTTTATCTCTAATAAAAGAAAAATATTTTTTCATTGTTTCCGTAGGAATTTCTCCTACGGCTTTTTCTGGATTTTTGTGAATATCTAAAATGAAAGTAGCCATCATTTCATCTTTTTCTCTTCCAGGAATATCTTTTACAGGAAAGATAAGATCAAACCGATTAATCAAGGTAGGAGGAAGATTAATTTGGTTAGCAATCAGGTCATAAGGATCAAAACGTCCAAACTTAGGGTTAGCAGCTGCTAAGACAGTAGTCTCACATCTTAAAGTAGCTTGGATATTGGCTTTAGAAATGCTGATAGTCTGCTGTTCAAGAGCTTCGTGTAAAGCAGAACGGTCTTCCTTGTTCATCTTATCCATCTCGTCAATAACAGCAAAACCACGGTTAGCTAAAACTAAAGTACCCGCTTCTAAAGACCACCCACCTAAAAATTCGTCTTTAACGACAGAAGCAGTAAGTCCGGCTGCGGTAGCTCCCTTACCAGAAGTGAATCTTGCTTTAGGAGCAATTTTAGTGATTCTTTTCAAGAGCTGAGATTTGCCAGAATTGTGACAGATAATACCATTGGCGATAAAACATTTAGATTTAGGTACTTCAAAATCATAAACATCTATTTTTTTAAAGGGTTCAATCAAAGAAATTTTTTCGTACCTTAAAGGAGTTTTTCGTTTTTGTTGATCGTTTTTATTTTTGACTTCTTTTAAAGTTGCAACAAGTTTTTCTTTTTTCTTTTTAGAAACAAAACCTATCTTTTTTGCAAAAATGTTAATATCTCTACTTTTTCTAACACATAAATTGTCTTCAATAATTCTTGCTTGAATTCCATAATATAATAACAAGAGTTGAACGTCTCTTAAAAAAGAAGGATAAACAGATTTTAATTGTATAGAGGTTTTTCCTCTTCCTGTACTAAAAGTACATCCATCAGCTTCAAATAACCAACTCAAAAAATTACTAATCACTTTAAGAGGACTTTCAAAAATAAGTTGAGGAACCCTTTTTTCTTTTAAGAAAGACAAATTAAACGTGACTTGTCTACTATTGATTTCTAAAGAATGTAAAGATTTAGTGGAATAAAATTCTCTTAATCCATTTTTTTCTTTTATTGTTCTTTTTTTACTTTCTTTTCTAGTAATTATTTTGCCTTCAACATTAAAAGTTTCTTTCCAAAGGTGCGACAATTTAGGGATTAAATCTTTTTCTTCATCATTAATATAACAAGAAATAGTATATCCTCTTGGATGAACACTTCCATCACCAAGAACATATCCATATAACCCAGCAAGTTCAGGCGTTACTAATTTAGGAATAATGACATTTTCTTTTAATTTACCAGTAGATTTATTGAGTTCAACGAAACCGGTTTTTTTATATGCTTTAATATAATTAGGTATTTTTGGCATGACTCTTATCTTTTCATCAAGATTTAGTTTGTCTGCTCTACACCAACCTTTTTTAGTAAGAAATGGTTGATTATAAGTACAAATGATTTCTTTGCCCGTTTCAGTTATAAGCTTAAGGGTAGGTTGGTTTTTATAAATTTGAAAATTAGAGGTATAATCATAAGGTAAATCCTTTGGACTTTTTCTAATCTTGGTAACTAATTCTCGTAAAGGTTGAAGATGTTTTTTACCAATTTCTTTAATTTGTTTCATTCCTTTATGATATAAAGAGACCATTGAATCTCCGGCAATACATCCAGGGTCCCCTATTAAAAGCATATGCATATCTCCTCTAGTAGTTACTCCGTCTGGACGAGTTTTTCTACACCCTCCTGCTAATTGTAAAACTATCGCTTCTTTTATTTTGTCGTGTCCGTGAATGGAAGGAGCTAGACTTTTTGAAAGAAGATATAAAGGATTAGGAGATTCAGCGATCTTTCTGATCTCCTCCATATCATGATCGGTTATTTTTACGTTCGTCAAGTCATCTTCTAAAGGTTCGATAGAATTTGCTTCAATAATAAGTTCGTATTTTGTTGATTGGCCTCCTGAACGTAGAGCGATGGGAACTTCAGTAACCCAGCCCACCAACCTAATTCTCGAACCAGGAGATGTTTTACGTTCAGTAAAAGGAGAAACCAAATCGTCTTTAAGAAAAACGTTAATTCTTTTTGGCTGAGCACCATCTAGGTCATCAGAAGTTTCTTCTAAAACTAAACCTTGTCCATCAACTAATTCTTTTGAAATTTCTTTAAATTTTCCTTTCCTGCCACATCCACACCTAGTAGGTTCTTTATATTTCGTATCTAATTGAAGAACATTAAGGATATTGCCGCAAGAAGGACATTCAAATTTAGCAGCCGTAACATGAGGGCGAACATCAGATTTTTGTCTTACAACCCCTTCAACGCAAATAAACTTATTGAGGTGTTTGCTTCTTATCTCATTAATCAATACTTTTTGGGAATCAGGAATATTTAGAAAACGGACCGTAAATTTTACAACTTTTTTGGGAAGATCAAAGTCTTTGATAGCTAATTCCGCGGCCTTAAGAAGCTCTTCTGGATTTTCAAGAATTTCTTCAGTGATGTCTGTATTAAACTTGATTAATTGAGAGAAATCAAGGATAATAAAAGAATTTCCTTTCCGGACTGCTTCAAGCAGCTGCGGATAATAATTCTGCTCGATGAATTCTCTGAATACTTTTATTTGCTCATCGACTTCCATAGTACTATAAAACCGACCCCCACCAGTTTTTTAATGAATCATACTTATTTTAAAGATAATAAAAAGAAAACAATTTAAAGATTTAGGTTATTAAATTTATATTACTTAGTGTCACTAGTCTACTTCTCAAGCACTTTCTTTAACCGTTCTATCAATAAATCAGTAGCTTCGTGCACTTGTTTTTCTGTTTTCGTGCCGGTACAAACTATTTTACCATTACTAAATAAGAGGAAAGTGGCATTGGTTCCTTTTAATTTATGTACCAATCCCGGAAATTGTTCCGGTTCGTATTCAGTGTTAGGAAGCTTTAAACCTAAAACGTTTAAGTTCAAGTCCATACCAATACTTCCTGAAGCAACAATGTTTTGAACAGTAATTTCAGGCTTGATGGTAACATGGATATCTAATTTTTTTAAGCTTTTGATGATGCTTTGGATGCTTTTTTCGACGTCTTCTAGATTTCTTGCTCCAGTACAGACAATCTTTCCACTAGAGAAGATTAAAGCAGAGGTTTTTGGCTCTTTGATTCTAAGCACCAATCCGGGAAATTGTTCAGGATTGTATTCGGTATTTGGCAGGGTAGCAGCCATCTTTTCTAAAGGGATGTCTTTTTCTAAGCTGCTAGAAATAACTATATTAACGATTTCAATCTCCTTTTTAGCACTTTTTTTGATGTTTTTTGCCATTATTTAACTCCTCCAAAGTTTTTAAACAAAACGATTTAATTTATAAATGAATCTTTCCTTTTTAAATGTTCTCTTTATAAATTAACTTTTTTTTAATATTGTTTTTTTAGACGGAACATTTATAAAACAAATATTAACCTTTAAGGGGTAGTTAATCTCTTAGAGGCATTTAAAAATAGAAAATGAAATACACACATTTCTTGTTAAGAGTAGGGGAAATCTTTCTAAAAGGAAAAAACAGAGCTCTTTTTGAAAAAAAAGTAGTTACGAATGTTAAAAAAATAACCGGCAAGGAATTAAAAAAGCTTAGATTTAGACTTATTTTGGATTATTTTGAAGGTGAAAACAGGCTAAAGAATGTTTTTGGCTTAACTTCTTACTCACCAGCTGTAAAAGTAGAACAAAATCTTGAAGAAATAAAAAAGCAGGCCTTAGAGTTAATGAAGGGAAAAGAAGGAAGCTTTAGAATAGAGACCAAAAGAGCCGATAAGACTTTTTCTCTTAAATCACCAGAAATAAATGCTGAAGTGGGCGCTTTTATTGAAAATAATAGTAACCTAGTTTTTGATTTAATCCATTTTGATCATAAATTAAACATTGAAATAAATAGAGAAGGAGCTTACTTGTTTTTAGACACGGTTAAATGTTTTGGCGGATTGCCAGTAGGAGTAAGCGAGAGTGTAGTTTTATTAATAGATAAGGAAGAGTCTATTTTAGCCGGTTTATTGTTTATGAAAAGAGGGTGTCATGTATTTCCTGTAAGTTTTTCTGAACAAGATATTTCTTTACTGCAAAAATTTAGTCCGATAAAGTTAAATTTGAAAATAGTCCAGGATCTTTCAGAAATTGAAAAATACGGCCAAGAGAAAGGGATTAAGGTTATGGCTGTTGGCGACACTTTTGAAAATTTAAACAATTATTCTTCTGAGATGGTGGTGATGAAACCATTGATTGGTTATGATGAAAAAAAGATCAAAGAAGAATTAGAACGATTTAGATTTTAATTCCAACGAAAAAATTTCCCAAGCCTTGGGGTGATCCCAATACTTTTTTTTGCGTGTTTTTCAGTCCTTCTTGATAAGCTTTTTCATCTTCAGAAAAATAAGCCTTAAAAACTTCGAAGAAGTCGGGGTTGGGGCAAAGAGTAGAGGAATAAATTTTTCCTTTTGGTTTAACAACTCTCCTTAAATTTTTTAAAAATTTATTTTCGTTTTTCGGTTCAAGATAATCAAAGATGTTAGAAATGTAGATAGAATCAAAATTATCTGCAGAGAGGTTTTCCAGATAGTCGACCATTTCTGCTTGATAACATTCTATTTCTGAAAAATGGTCTTTTATTTTTTGATATCTGTTTTTGTTCCAGAGAAAACCGATCCGGCTTAATTCTTCGGGGTTTATTTTATCTAATAATTCTAAAGCAGAATCAAGGTAAGGATGTACTATTAGAGGAGCCTTTTTCAAATGTTTTTTAATTTCTTCTTTTTCGTTTTCTTTAATATCTCCTTGAAGCAGCGCTAAATATTGTTGTTGATCTAATAATGAGATTAGCTCTATTTTTATTGCTGAGAGAGCAACCTGAACAGGATTATGGTCTATCCCCTGAACAGTTCCAGAACTTATTTTTTCTAACAAGCCCAGAGTTTGATCTCCCCCTCCTAAAATGCAGAGTAAACGGCTTTCTTTATCTGGACTTAAAGCAGCAACGATCTGGTCTGTTGACTCATTAGTAATAGGATATGGGCCCGTTGAAAGGCATTGTCCTTCGAGATTCAATTGAGAAAAATCAAAGCGGAAGGGATGATGTTCTGATATCTTTATCTGGCTTCTGGTACAATCAGTTGAAGTGCTATCGTCCATTTTGGCTCCTTATTTTAATTACCTATATATTTTGAATAAATTATCCTTGCTTCTTCTTCAGAACCGGCTTTGATCAAAGCTCGGCCGTCCTTGAAAAGCATGACACTCTTGAATTGTAAAGTTACCCCATCATCGATCACTTCTCCTAATTGTTGCCAATTAGATTTTATTTTTTTTAAGTCTGGTTTAGGTCCTTGAATTTGATATTTTCCTGAGGCACAGAAACGTAAAATTTTATTTTCTGGTTCGTTTAGGTAAGTGAATTTTTTATTGCAGGCGGGACAATCTTTTTTTGTTTTGATGATTAGCTTTTTGTATTCGTGGTTCCAGATATCGTAATGGTGCAGGATTGGTTCGGTTTCTTTTCCAAGAAGAATTTTTAAGGCTAAAGTTACTTGGAGAGCGGCGATGGAAACAGTAATAGTATTTAAAACTCCGACAGTATCACAAGTATCTAAGTTAGCTTCTTCCAAAAAACATCTTAGACAAGGGCCGCCAGGAAGGATAGGCATGACGTAGCCAGAAGTCCCAATAGCTGCTGAATAAACCCAAGATTTACTATTTTTTTTACAATAGTCATTGATCAAAAAACGGGTGACTAGGTTATCGGTACAGTCTAAAATTAAGTCGGCTTTTTCTAGGAGAGAAATAGTTTCATAGTTAAGATGAACTGAGTTTGCTTCTACTTCTATCTCAGAATTAATTTTTTTTAATTTTTCTTTTGCTGTTTCTGCCTTACCTTTTTCAAGGTCACGTTCGGTGAACAAGCTCTGTCTTTGTAAATTAGAAAGTTCTACAACATCACGGTCGATCAAAAGAAGTTTTCCTAGGCCTGCTCGAGCTAACAATTCTGCACTTACTGTACCTAAGGCTCCGATTCCAACCAGAGCAACAGTTTTTTGTTGCAGGATTTTTTGTCCGGTCGTGCCAATCTCTGTCAAGAGGGCTTGTCTAGAATATCTATCCACGGTTAAGTTCCTCCCTTAGGTTACAGGCGTTGCAGATCTCTTTGTTGGCGGGCTCTTGACAGAGCTTACAGGAAAGAATCTCTAAATTTTCTTCCGAGTTCTTAATCAGAGGAAGCAAAGCCAGATAGGAATTGATGATGCCTTGCTTGGTGCCTTTAAACTTATTCTCGAATTCGTTTAGCATCTCTTGGATATGGTGGCGATACCCTTCTTTGGAATAAGGGCATTCAGTATATTGCACTTTGAAACCTTTCAGTAAAGTGTAAAGCCTTACTTCTTTTTCGGAACAGAAATAAAGAGGCTTCACTCTGGGAATGAACCGTTCATGTTCATAAGTTCCTGTTTTCGGTCCTAATCTGCCAGCAAGTTTGGTGTTAGCCTTGAAAGTGTTCATCAAGATAGCTTGAGCTTCATCATCTAAATTATGCCCCGTGACTACTTTATCAGCTTCTAGTTTTTTAGCGTACTTGTTTAAGAGATACCTTCTCCAAACTCCGCAGATGTTGCATTGTCTTCTTTTAACATCTTGGTTGAGTTTAAGGACGGCCGTCTCTAGTTTTTCTCCAAATTCATCCTCAAAAGAAGCCAGATGTAATTTTATTTTGTGTTCTGCACAGAATTCTTGAAGATCAGCTAAAGTTTTTTCTCGATAACTAGTGATACCTTCATCTATGGCTAAGGCAAAAAGAGCAGCCGGGAGATGGTATTTTTCAATATATTTTTTAGTAAGGTAAAGGACGGTCAAGGAATCTTTGCCTCCACTAGTAGCTACGCAGATCTTTTCATCTCTTCCCAGAAGTTGAAATTTGTTGATGGTCTTGAAAACCTTCTCTTCAAAATATTTCAAGAAGTGGTTTTTACAGAGATTTCCATGCTGTAAAGTGATTACTGCTTTTGCTTTACATTTATCGCAGTCCATCTTAGCCTCCGGAGATGACACTAAGAATCTCTAAGCAATCATTATCGTTTAAGGTTTCGTCTTCTGTCAGAACTTCGTTGTTTCTGGTGATGAGGACGGTTTCGAAGTTGATATTTAACTGTAGAAGAAGATCTTTTACTGTAATGCTGTCGGTCTGTACTTTCTTGGTAGTGTTAGCTCTTTCATCAAATATTTCTAAGTTCATTTTTCCCTCCCCTATGTCTCTAAATAAGCCATAGGTTTGTGGTAATAGTATGTTTTTAAGCTGGTTTTATAAAAGTTATGTTCCAAAATTTAAATTCAGCAAAATATAAATAAGCTCGCTGTTTTTGAAGAATTATGGATAATTACCTGTTGATGAAGAAAAGCAAGGAGCTGGAAGATTTTTCTAAAAGTTTAGGGTTTGAAAAAACTTATTTCTGGGAAGACTTTGAGATCCTGGAAACTGATTCAAAGAAAGAATTGCTCAGGATCAGCGGAAAGAAAAAAGTGATTTTTAGAGCTCCTTCAGAAGAACTGTTGAGGTTTGCCTTAGAAAAGACAAAAGTGTTTGGAGTGATCGGGATGGAAAAGATCAACCCCAAAGATTCCCTGCATTTTGTCAGAGGCGGCTTAGATCAGGTTTTGTGCAAGATTGCCGCGGAAAAGGACAAAGTAGTAGTATTTTCTTTTTCTGAGATCTTAAATGCAAAAGATAAAGGTAAATTGTTGAAAAGGATTTCGTTTAACGCGAAACTGTGTAAGAAGTATAAGGTTAAGGTTTTGTTCAGTACTTTTGCTAGTTCTAAGACGGAGATGCGTTCAGTGAAGGATTTAGAAGCTTTAAGCAGGGTTTTAAGGATTTAATGAAGAAAGTTTTATATAATTTTAGAGTTAAAGTAATAACAATGAAGGAAGAAGCAAAAAAATGGTTTGAACAAGCGAAGAAGGATATCGAAGCAGCTGAAATAAACCACAAACAGAAAATTTATTATGTTGCTTCCTTAATGTCTCAACAAGCTGCAGAAAAAGCGCTTAAGGCTTTTTTGATAGATAAAGGATTAAAAATACCTAAAGTTCATGATCTTGTTTTTTTAGCAAGAAAAGCTGATGTTGAGGAATACTTATTCAGTAAATGTGACAAACTTACACAAGTCTATATAGAATCACGTTATCCTACACCTGGTAAAGAACCGTTTAAGAGATTCGATAAGGAAAATTCTAAAGAACATATTCTTATTGCAGAAGAGATTTTAAAATGGGTAGAAGAAAACATATAGACCAACTAAAAGAATTTAGAAAAAAATTATCTAAGAACATTAAATTAGATAAAATGTTCTTATTCGGATCAAGAGCAAAAGGGAAACCTACAAGATATAGTGATTTCGATTTACTTATTGTTTCTCCTTCTTTTAAAAAAAAGAAATCTCTTGAACGAGGATTGGGTTTTTATAAACTTTGGAACTTGGACTATCCTGTGGATTTTTTATGTTATACTCCTGAGGAATTTAATAAATACAAAAAAAAATTAACTATTGTTAGGGAAGCAGTTGAAAAAGGGATAGAGATTAAATCCAAATAAATACATTTAACGCGAAACTGTGTAAGAAGTATAAGGTTAAGGTTTTGTTCAGTACTTTTGCTAGTTCTAAGACGGAGATGCGTTCAGTTAAGGATTTAGAGGCTTTAGGAAGGGTTTTAGGCTTGTGAAATCTTTAAGAGATACTATAAAGAAGTCTTCTCTTTTTCAATAATGGTGTTGATTTCTTGCTTTAACTTAGGAATATCTTCTTTAACAACTTCCCAAACCCTTTCTAAATTAACACCGAAATAAAGGCGTATTAATTTATCACGCATTCCCGCAATATTAGACCAAGGAATTTTTTGGTATTTTTTCCTAAAATTAAGTGGAACATTTTTTGTAGCTTCACCAATTATTTCAATCTGTCTAATAACAGCGCTTTGAACAAGCTTATCGTTTAAGAATTTAGTTTTAGTATAGTTTTTTGTAAAAGAATCAACTAAATCAATAGCATCTCTGATATGTTTAAGAAAAACAAAAGGATCTTTTTTCATAATATTCTCACTTCTTCTTTTAAGATACGTTCTTTAAGGTAAGGGCTTAGTCCATCATAATCTAGTAAATCTACTTTTTTTCCTAATTTTTTCTCTAATTCTTTTTCTAAGATAACTAAATCTAATAAACTTTTTTTCCCTTTTTGCTTAATCAGTAAGTCAATATCACTTTTTTTTTCTGTTCTCCTCTAGCGTAACTGCCAAAGATTCCAGCTTTGACTACTTTGTTTTTTTTAAGAAGAGGAATTATTTTTTTTTTAATAATCTGAATTTGATTTTCCATTATTGATATATAAATCCACTTTTCTTTTTAAAAGTTCTTATCAAAGGATGGCGGGAAATTCTTATTTTGGGTTTTTAAGGAAAGTTTTAAATTTATAATTAGATAATTTTATAAATCTGTTAATATTAATTTTCTATAGTAATATAAGATGGTCAAAAAAAGAGGGATGTTAGTAGTAGTTTTAGTAGTTTTAATTTTGAGCAGTTTAAGTGTTCTAGGAACTTGGAATCCGGATCCTACTAAATGTGATCAATCAAGATGTGTTTCTATTTGGAAAGGTACTGACGGCAATACTAAAGGTTCTTGTGACAAAGAAGATGTTTGGTGCGGAGCTCTTAACCTAGGCCAGGTTTATACAATTCATGAGGTAGATGAGTGTAAAATAGAAGGACCATTTACACAGCCAGATAAGGGTTGTTGGGTTATTGTTGGAGACGAAGATGATATTGATCCAGGTGAGGTTACTGCATGCCTTGTTCTTGGTCCTGGTCTTTCTCAGCCATGTATAGCTGGACTTAAAGCAAATGGAGCCGATGCTGATGATTGTGCTGGTTCGCAAGCGGATCCCGGAGAAATCTTTGGTTCGGGAGGTAAAGGTATATTTCCAAAGAATATTAAGTATTTTGGTCCTGATCTTGGTTATGGTGATACTACAAGTTCAAACGACATTTTTGACTTAATTAGTTCAATGTCTTATAATTCAAATTTTGAATACATCTGTTCAGACGATAAATACTGGCATCCTTGTGAAAATGAACTCCAAGCAGATAATAGTACTACTTGGGCAGATAATGAACTATTTATGTGTACTTCCAATGAAGATACTTCTAAATTCTATTGGGAATCAAAAGGAAAAGATGAAGACCATGACGGTTATACAACCACCGACGGAGATTGTGCAGATAACCCCCTCACTCCAGGATTAAAAGATCCTGCCGAATGTCCTTCCATAAAATTATCTGACTCAGAATGGTCTGGTCTAAGTCTTGAAGCAGTAAGAGAAAAAGTAAAAGGAATCTGTTCTTATCCGCAAGATTCAAGGTGTGCTGTCTGCATAAATAAAGGAGCGCCGGAAGTTTGTGGAGACGATCTTAACAACGATTGTCAGGGAGATGAAGAAGAATTCTTGCCAGACCAATTAAATAATAAAGAAGGATGGACCAATGATGATTGTAATAAGAATGAAGAAGCCTGTACGCAAGGGTTTGGGTCACAATCAGCGGCAGATTTGATAGGGGGAAATGAAGGGCAAGAAGGAAAATGTACTGTTGATTTAGAGGAATGTACAGAAAATTGTCAAACTTGTCAAGATGATTCAGATTGTAGTCCCGATATGACAGAAGATTGTGTTTTTCCAAAACCAAAATCACTTGGTGATGAAAGTCTAACCGGTGCTACAAATATATATGGTGCTCATTTCTCATGGATACAGACAAAAGAAAACAGCAACGAAGGATATTGCTGCGGTTTCAGAGGAGTGGAAGATCTGGGAGTAATACAAAAACAAGTCACTTCTAAAGGAGGAGGAGAATTTGCTTGTTTAACTACAGACGAAGAATTAGTTGGGATGGAAGGTTTTTGGGATAGTCTTGTTCCAGGAGAATCAAGATGCGGAGATGACTGGTGCTGGGTTAACTCAATTGGAAATGCTAAATTTAAGATCTTAACTGTAAAAAAACCCGGACAGACTCCTTTTGATATAGTTTCAAATAATGGAGTGTGGAATGTCTGCAACGGTATGATACTTGACACTTTGGCTGATCCTACAGCAACTGCAGAAACAGATATCAACGAACTTAATAAATTAAGCAACCGATTTTATTGTTATGATGAAGGAAATCATTGGGCTTTTGCTGAATGTGCCGGAGAATTTGATGACCGAGAAAACAAAGCTATCAAAGGAAGGTTTGCAGGAGAAGGGCTTTTTGCTTTACCTTTAAAGATAGGTGATGAAAAAGTATTTGACATTTCTAGAATTGGTGAAGAGGTAGATGTTCATGCAAGTTATTATAAGGAATTTTATGGTAGAAACTATTTCTTAGATTTTAGTAAAGAAGATTATCTTAATTTCATGGTTAAGTTTGTTGATGAGGAAGGAAATCCGTTAGAGACGGACAAGATAGCTCTTCCAGCCGGGATAGAATTGACTATTTTTGGTCCTAAAGATGCAAATGGAATAAACACCATTTTGTACAAGAATGAGGTTTTAGGTTATGTTGTCAATAGTCCTTTATTTAATAAGGACACTTATATGCATATTAAAGTTCCTTTGACGGGTGAATATAAAGCTGTTGATCATATCTTGCTTAAAAGTAAAAATGAAAAAAATCTCTTAGAGGCAAGAAATGTCTACCTTAGCAGAGATGACGAAAACCATCTTTGTTCAGGAGATGATGCTACTGCTGAAAGTTCTTGGTTAACAGACATGGATACTAGTGGTGTAGATAAACAAATCACTGGTGAAGAATTATGTACAATCCTTTACGGTGATAATGCCTGGCTGGGAAGGTATGATGATGAAGTTACCTATCCCTCTGCCAGTTGTTGTGGGAATAACCTAAAAGAATATTATTCTGAAAGCAGTAAAAAAGTCGTGACAGAAACGCAAGAAGATCCTGAAGGTCCAATAAAGGCTAAAGAAGATCAGTATGCTTGCTGGAATTCTCAAGCCGTCGCTTCAGGAGAGACAATCATGAATGTGGAATTTAACGTAAAATCTAATGAATCTAAATATGAGGTAAGTTATGATGCACTAAAAGTTCCTAGTATCGGAAGTTTTACCTACGAAACTGTTCCTGAAGACAAAAATGAAAAACCAGTAATTAAAAGTTTTACCTGTGGTAAAAGTTCTGAAACTTTAGAAGTAGGAGTATTATCTAAACAGTTGTGTAACTTTACCTTAAAAGATCTTCCGGGAATAAATTATAGTGGGACAAAAGTAAAATTTACTGCTCCTGAATCAGAGGTAGTAGGAATT
>JAHJDB010000036.1 GCA_018812765.1 Nanobdellota archaeon | reverse complement strand
TGAACCTGAAGCAGATGCAAAAGAATATGTAGAAAAAGAAGACATAAACATTGTTAGAGCATATTATAAGGTAGAACAAACAGAAATGACAATAAATAAATTCCTTAGATATATTGCACAGATGGGTGGATTTCTTAATAGAAAAAGTGATGGTAATCCTGGTTGGGAAAGCATTTGGGAGGGATGGAAATTCTTTTTAGGGATGAAAGAAGGGATTAAACTTTACAAGGGGGGATTGACTTGTGGGTAAGGGTCAGGTATTAGACCCCGCGAGGAATAAAAAATAAAGAAAATCTATAGTTATAAAAATACTATTAGTTATAAATCCTCTTTTATATTACCAATATTCTTTTAAAATAGCTCTTCTTATAATGTCTAGCATGGAAGAATTACAAAAAAAGATAGAAGAACCTCCTTTCAAACAAATAAGATCAATTATCAAAAGAGACGGAAGAATTGAAGAATTTAACATCAACAAGATAACAGAAGCAATCTTCAAGGCTGCCCAGACAGTGGGCGGCAAGGATGATTCTCTGGCAAAAAATTTAGCTTTAGAAGTATGCTTGCTGATCAATCAAAAATTTCAAAACCAAATTCCCACCGTTGATGACGTCCAAGACTTAGTTGAAAAAACCCTCATTGAAAATGGACATGCCAAAACAGGCAAAGCTTTCATCTTATATAGGCATAAAAAAAATGAAGATAGGGAAAGAAGAGCGCTGATCACTGGTTCTGGCAATGCCGAAGAGAATCTAAGCTTTTCAAATGAAGCTCTGAAAATTTTACAGGCAAGATATCTTCTAAAAGATGATGAAGGCAAAGTTGTTGAAACTCCACGGGAGATGATCAGAAGAGTAGCAAAAAATATCGCTAAAGCAGATAAGGCTTATGGAACAAAAGAAGAAGAGCTAAAAGAAACGGAAGAAAGATTTTATAACTTGATGACGGAACTTAAATTTCTGCCTAATTCTCCTACCTTGATGAACGCCCATACCAAATCACAGCAATTATCTTCCTGTTTCGTCCTGCCTGTAGAAGACAATATGGAAGGAATTTTTTCCTCACTAAAATCTGCCGCCTTGATACATCAAAGAGGGAGCGGGACTGGTTTTTCATTTTCAAGGCTTAGGCCCAGAGGAGACTTTGTCGGGAAGAATTCTGGAGTTGCTGCCGGCCCGATAGACTTCATGAAAGTTTATGATAAGGCTTTAGAAACAATTAAACAAGGAGGGGTAAGACCGGGAGCAAATATGGCTGTCCTCAAGGTTGATCACCCCGACATCATCAGATTTATTGAAGCTAAACGCAACACTCCTTCCTTAAAAAACTTCAACTTATCTATAGCCGTTACTGATCGATTCATGAAATCTGTTGAAGCCGACAGAGAATACTATTTAACAAATCCAAAATCTGATAAGTATGTTGGGAAGTTAAGAGCCAAAGATGTTTTTGCGATGATTACTCAAAATGCCTGGAAGACTGGAGATCCCGGACTAATCTTTATAGATGAAATCAATAGAAAACATCCCGCCAAACATTTAGGAGAGATAGAAACCACCAACCAATGCGGTGAAGCCCCTTTATTACCGCATGAAGGGATTGTTCTTGGTTCTATTAACTTAAACAAATTCATTGACTGGGAAAAAAATGATGTTGTTTGGGAAGATTTGAAAGAAACTGTAAAGACCGCCGTACATTTTTTAGACAATGTAATCGATATGAACTCTTATCCGACAAAAAAGATTGAAGAACACACTAAAAGAACCAGAAAATTTGGTTTAGGGGTGATGGGTTTCGCAGATTTACTAATCAAACTTAACATTAAGTACGATTCTGAAGAAGGGTTAGAGCTGGCAGAAAAATTAATGTCTTTTATCAAGGATACTGCTTATGAAAAATCTGAAGAATTAGCAGATAAAAAAGGTCCTTGTCCAGCTTGGGAAGAATCTGAACATCAAAGAGCAGGAAGAAAGATGAGAAATATGTCTTGCATCTCTATCTCTCCTACTGGAACAATAAGCCTTCTTGTTGGTGCATCTTCCGGCTGTGAACCTTTGTTTGCGATTTCCTATCAAAGAACTCTTCTAGGAGACCGGGAATTAGTTTATCTTAACCCAGAATTTGAAAGAGTAGCTAAAGAAAAAGGATTTTACTCGCCTCAATTAATTAGAGAAGTTTCCAGAGTTGGCAATGTCCAACATCTTAAAGAGATACCTAAATCTGTTAGAGACGTTTTTGTCACAGCACAAGACATCGCTCCGGAATGGCATGTACGCATGCAGGCCACTTTACAACAGAATGTCGATAACTCCATCTCTAAAACAATTAACTTTTCAAATAGTGCCGCAATAAAAGATATAGAAAACGCTTATATGTTAGCTTGGAAAGCTAAATGTAAAGGTATTACCATTTACAGAGATGGCAGCCATGAAGATCAAGTAATAAATATTGGTGATTAAAAGTGAAAAAAGGGCTCGTACATGTTTATACTGGAGAGGGCAAAGGTAAAACTACTGCCGCTTTAGGTTTAGCGATGAGAGCAATCGGACAAGGGATGAAAGTTTCTATGATTCAATTCATGAAAGGAGGTAAATATACTGGAGAATATCTTGCCGCCAAGAATTATCTGCCTAACTTTGAGGTGGTGCAGTTCGGCAGACCTTGCATCAAACAAGTTAAACAATTAAAATTAAGCGGCTTCAGCAAAAATAACAGTTTAAACCTTTTTGACGCTACTAGAGAAGACATTGAGTGTGGCGAATGCAGATACTGTTTCTTGAATGATGATGTGCAAAGGGATTATGTTGAAGAAGGATTTAAAAAAGCCTTAGAGGTAGTATTGTCAGGAGAATATGATTTAGTCATTTTAGATGAAGTTAATTTAAGTATGCATCTAGAATTACTTGATATTGAACTGATGCTTAATTTGATTGCCAATAAACCGAAACATGTTGAGTTGATTCTTACAGGAAGAAACGTCCCGGAAGAAATTATGGACAATGCTGATTTGGTTACAGAGATGAAACAGCACAAACATTATTTTGATGACGGAATTAGCGCTAGAAGAGGTATTGAATATTAAGAGGTGAACGAAGATGGGAAAATTAAAAGAGATAAAAGAACTAGAAAAAAATACAAAAAATGCAGTAAGCAGAGTTGCAGCTGAATTTAAATATGCTATCGACCTAAAAAATGATCTCGAAAAGATCAAAGGCGAAACAGAAAGAAAAAAAGCGGTTAAAGAGACTAAAGCTGCTTTAAGGATCCTGAGATGGATCGGAAGAGCAGAAAGAAAAGTAGATAGAGACGAAAAAAGAATCCTCAGTAATTTAAAGGATCTTAATGAGATTTTACCTAAAAACCTAAAAACAACCAGTGAAAATCTTGCACACAAATTAGAAGTTGCTGAAAACAAACTGGTAGAGTTAGCTTCAATGTTTGTAGGAAAAGTTAAAGAAGAACTCAACAAAGTCAAGACTGACGAAGCTTTGTTAGAACATTATGAAGATCATCCTGAAAAAATAAGCCATTTAAAAGAACATCTTCTGAGTCTCTTAAGCGATACTGAACAAGAAGTAGCCCAGCTGTTGACGTGGATCAAATCTACGGAAGCGATACTCAAACAGATAGAAGGATTTGAAGAGCTTTTAGAAAGATTAACTGCTTAAACTATTTTAGCTTAACACTTATCGGCTACCTTTTTTTGTTTTTATAATTTTTTGGTTTATAGAAATTTTTTTTAATTTAGTTTAAATTATTTTTCAAAATTTATCTCTTAAAAAAACAAACATTTATTAAGGGAATTATTTTCTTAACAATATCTTATTCCTTACTGAGGGAAAAAGAGGTGTGTTTTAAGCTCTCTGGGGCTCTGCTCCAGAAAGCTCACAGACATCTTTCCTATTTTTTTTGTCCAAAATTCTTTCCTAAAATAACAGTTGTTAGATTATCAGTATTCAAATAATTTCTACCTGCTTCTCTTACTTGTTCAACAGAAACACGGCCTAATTGATTTAAATAATCATTTACCCCCTGAACATTATTAGAAGACCAAAAAGCTAAGACTCTTGCTTTATCTAGAGTGCTGGAAGTACCTGAAACAAATGCATTCTTGTTATGTTCCACAGCATCAAAGACATAATTAGCCGGAATCTTGCCTTCACTAAACCGAAACATTTCTTCTTGGATTAATTCCCTTGCCCGAGCATAATTTTTATCATTACAAGCAGCATAAGCAACAATCGCAGCGGAAACTTTATAGCCAGCATATTGCACCCATCTACTATAAGAGATTGGTTCTTGATTCAATATTTTTTCAGATATTGCTCTTGACAAGGCTGAAGTCAAGATTTGTAATGCTAAACCTTCTTCATAACTTTTAGGTTGAACAATCCTGCCTGTCATTAAGTAAACTGCTTGTAGATCTTTTTCTATAAATTGGTCTTTTCTATTATTAGAAGGAACTACAAATTTAGGAATTACGCTTAAATCTCCACTTCTTTGTTCTAGAAAATGTTTTGCTACGAAAGCATAAGTTTCATTACGGTTTTGTGGACCAACAACAAAAAGAACCGTATTTTCAGTATTAAACCTCTGAGAATAAAATTTTTGCACTTCCTCAAGTGTTAATTTTTTAACGGACTCTTCTGTTCCAATTATTGACTGGCTTAATCTTGACCCTTCAAATAAAGCAGTCGTGAAAGAATCCCACAAAAACTCTTCTGGAAGATCTCTCCTTTCTAACATCTCGTTCAGAACAATTTTTTTCTCTTTTTCTAACTCCCTTGGTTCAATTCTGGAATGATACAAGAGATCAACAAGAAGATCTAACCCTTGCTCTAACTTATCGGGAATTAATTTAAATTCAAAAGTAACCTTACTTTGATGAGTATAACAATTACTAAAACTTCCCAATAGATTTATCTCTTGGTGTATTAAATCTCTAGAAGACCTTCTGCTAGTTCCTTTAAACAACATATGCTCAACAAGATGAGATATTCCGGAATTAGAATCATTTTCAAATAAAGAACCAGCATTAATTGTTGCAATCAAGGCCGTATCTTCAGAAGAAGTATTTATATGGAACAATCTCAATCCATTATGGAAAAAGATACTATTAATATCAAATTTCACAACCAGATAAGAACAAAGAATTATATAAATTTTCTGTAATTGTTATATCCGGCACTATAAATACCTATAAATGAATTAATTTATACTTTTTAAGTAAGTAATATACTAAAAATAAAACTTAAAAACAAGAGAAATGAAAAAATAAAGAGTAAAAATAAAAGATAAAAAAGAAAAAAAGGAGGGGAAAAAAGATGGATATCAGCCATATATTACCAGGATCTTTACATGTTATAACCGGAGGGATGAAAGGACGTAAAACTCCCCAATTCATCTCTGTTTTCGACCAACTTTCTTATGCCGAGATCAAAACCCAAGTTTTCAAACCAAGGTGTGATTATAGGTCTGAATTACATGAAAAATTTAACCTTCCCCACAATTATATTGTTTCAAGAACCGGAGCTCATCTGCCGGCAGTAGAGATAGATGACGAAAAGCCCTTTGAAATTCTTAAAAACTTAGACCAAGATGCCCAGATCATAGGCATTGAAGAAGTGACTCTTTTTGAACAACCAGATTGTCTGGTTGAAATCATCCTCCAAGTCCTTAATTCTGGAAAAGCGGCAATTGTTGCTGGCTTAGATAAAAATTTCAGAGGAGAACCGTTCCTCCCCATGTCTTCCTTGATGGCTTACGCTACAACTGTTGAAAAAAGTTATGGTATCTGTGACCTAAAAGGATGCAGCCGCTTAGGAGAGTACCCTCAAAGAATAATTGACGGAATTCCTGCAGACTATAATTCTCCGATCAAATTAGTTGGTGCATCTGAAGCCTACGAGATTCGTTGTCTTGAACACCATGAAGTTCCGGGAAAGAAAGACTCAAAAATTTTAAGATGTTTTTAAAGCAGATAAAGATAGAGAACATCCGCTCTTACATAGATGAAACCATAAACTTTTCAAAAGGGTCGACTTTGTTGTCTGGAGACATCGGCTCGGGAAAATCTACGATCCTTCTCGCTATCGAGTTTGCCCTCTTCGGGACTTCTAGGCCTGACCTACCGGCAGAGCTGCTCTTAAGGAAAGGGGCCGCTCAAGGTTCAGTAGAATTATTATTAGAATTGAAAGGGAAAGAAGTGATGATAAAAAGAGGCCTGAAAAAAGAGAAAGATACCATCAAACAGCTTTCCGGCCACGTTATCATAAACAATACAAAAAAAGAACTTACCCCGGTAGAATTAAAAGCCGAGATGATATCATTACTTGGTTATCCTGAAGAATTAGTAAATAAAAATAAGAATTATATCTATCGCTTTACTGTTTATACTCCTCAAGAAGAGATGAAGTTTATTTTACAAGAGAATGCTGAAATCAGATTAGATGTATTAAGAAAAGTGTTTAATATAGATAAGTACAAGACAGTTAGGGAAAACTTACAGTTGTATCTGAAAGGAATGCGGAGCGAAATTGCCCGGTCTAAGACCAGAACAGAACCTTTAGAAGAGATAAAACAGCAGATTTTAGAGATACAACAAGAAAAATTACAGGTAGAAGATTTGATTGAAGAAATCAGCCCAAAATTAACTCTTCTTCAAGAAAAATTAAAACAACAAAAAGACATTCTTGAAGAACTGGAAAAAGAACAAAAAGAATTTCTCGAACTTAAACAGAATCAAAGAACTAACTTGTTGTTAATCAATGAAAAGGACCGGGTTGTAAATCAATTATCACAAAAACAAGAATCATTAAAAGAAGAGATTTCCAATCTGAAAGTTACAGAAACTGATTTAGAAAAATTAAAAGAAGAATTAAAAGATATCGAGATTAACAAAAATGATTTCTTAAAAAGAAGAACGGTCCTTGGAGAAAAACTAAAAACTGTCCAAAGGGATATTGCCTTTCTTCAAGAAGAGATAAAATTGATTATAGAAGGAACCTCCAAGATTGAAGAGAAAGAAAAATTAAAAGAAACACTAAGCCAAGAAGTTACAAAAAAAGAATATTTACAAAAGAAAAAAACAGAGCTTAATGAACTTCTGGAGAAAACTTCCGAAGTCATCATCAAGAACAAGACTTTGCTGTTACAATCTAAAGAATTACAGGAAAAAATTTCTTCATTGAAAAATTGTCCTACTTGCCTCCAGATTGTTACAGAAAGACATAAACAGAAGATAAATGATGGTGAGGAAGAAAAGAACCTAAAAGCCGAAAAACTCCTAGACAATCTTAACAAGAAAAAAGAAGAAATCCTCCAACAAAGAGAAACTGTTGAACAAGAATTAAAAGAGCTGATCGTTAAAGAGAACCTCTTAACCAAGACAGAATTAGAATTATTACACCTCTTAGAAAAAAAAGGGCAGATAGAAATAAAAAAAGAGACCTTAAAAATCACAGTGCAAGAGAACAATCAACTTATGCAACAACTGAAACAACTAGAAAAGGAAGATGAAACTGAAAAATTAAATAAAAGATATTTACATATTCAAGAAGCAGTAAACCTTCTTTCAAAAAAGAGATTTTTGGAGAATAATCTTCTGGATTTAAAAAGAAATGTTGAAGAAAGAAGAAAAGAGATCTCAGAATTAAAAAACCGGGTTCAAGAGATTGAAAATAAACTGCTAAACAAAAAGGACTTGGCTTCAGAAATTGAGGTTAAAGAACAAAAGATTACGGAAACTAGACAATTAGAAAAAGAACTAGCAATTAAGCTGGCTCAGTTTCAAACTCAAAAAAGCGGGTTAAATAAGCAGAAAGAATCCATCCAAAAAAATGTTGATAAGCTTAATTTAGAGATGAGCAAACTAATCCGGTTAAGAAAAGTTTACCATTGGCTGGAAGCGCATTTTCTGAAGCTGACCTCAGCTATTGAAAAGCAGGTGATGATTAATATCCATTATCGATTCAACCAGATGTTCCAAGAATGGTTCTCCATACTTATAGATGATGAGAATATTTATTCTAGGATCGATGATTCCTTTACGCCCATAATAGAACAGAATGGCTATGAAGTCTCTTTCGTTAATCTCAGCGGGGGAGAAAAAACTTCGGCTTCTTTAGCTTACCGATTAGCTTTAAACCAGGTTGTGAATGATGTTATCAGCGAGATAAACACTAAAGGATTATTAATCTTGGATGAGCCGACTGACGGCTTCAGCACAGAACAGTTGGATAAGGTCAGAGATGTCCTGGAAAAGTTAAGTTTACAGCAGACCATCCTTGTTTCCCATGAAACGAAAATAGAAAGTTTTGTTGAGAATATTGTCAGGATTAGAAAAGACAGCCATAGAAGTTCCATAGCTTGATAATGAGGCGCTGTTAACTTATAGGCAGATGGCCAGGTCATTAATTTGTTTTCTGAGCTAAGCATTTGCTTGCAAGTAGTTAAGTTACCAAATCTGTTGATAAAACGTCAATCTTTCTTCTGATAAGCCAGCCAGATTTGGACGAAGAAAACTGACCCGCCATCTGCCCGCTGATTAGTCAACAGCGTCGATAATGACAAAATTTATTAAACAAATCATTAAAAAAGCTAAAATTTCCAAAATATTTATAAAAAAAAGCCCTTCATGAGCATTATGCAGATAGATTCTAAATTAGTTAAGAAGGAGATTAGAGCTTACCCTGCTGATTCTCAAGATCCAATATTTCAAGAATTATGCGCAGAGGATTTAGCGCTGGCAGAATCTAGTTGCAGATTACCTTTATCAAAACAGGCTTCTCAAGTTCTATTAGGTCAAACCATTCTAGGTCACGCTCAAGAAGGCCACAAATGTTTCCAGTGGGAAGGGCGTAGATACCCTAGCGCAACCTTATCGGTCATTTACGCTGCTTTAGGTATGGATGTGGATGAAGTTAAAAGAACCAGACAAAATTATATCAATGATTTCTTAGAATGCATCGAGCTCTTGAAACAAGATAAGATTAATCGGCTGGAAGTTGATGGACGCCCGTTGTTTGGGATTGAATTTCTCAGAAATATTGAAATTATTCCCGAATACGCTTTAAAAGGAATAACTATCTGCGGATTGATGGATAGTGCTGAATGGAGAGCAAAAACTTTAGAAGAATTTGGACAGAGGAATATTAAGTGGTGGAGAAAAAATTCAGAAGGATATTCTTATTTAACAGCTGAAGAAAGAAAAGAGATCCTGCACCAGCAAAATCTATTAAAGAACAAAATTGATGACGCTGAAATTTTAAAAATGGGTTATGGAGAAACCTTCCTTGTAAATCCGTATAAGATGGTTCTTAACGGGCTGCTCAGTCTTGAAGATCTTGCTGATACAGAAATATCTGCTGAAGAGATTGACAGATTAAAAAACAGAGGAGTCATCACTACTAAAGACAATCCTTTCCGTGAAGTTGCTTATATCAGAAGAAAAAAAGGGTTAGGCACCTCAGACGATGGTGCTTTTATCTTTACCGGCAAGCTTTATGAAAAACAAGGAGAAGAAGCGGCCGAATCTGCTTTTTGGGGCGGATTTATTGTTGATACTGCGGATACTTACGATAAATGCGTCACTTCTCCCGTAGAAGGAGGCTATGATGAAATGGCCGGACGTAACCTCAAAACCTCTCTGCCAGATCTAGTTTCTGACGAAGAGATCATGAAAGTCATTTATCATTCTGCGAAAGGGAACATCATCAACCATAGGTTGGTAAGTTCTTCACACAAACGACTGATCCAGCTGGTGGAAGCGGCTGATCCAAAGATTCCTACGATCATGCACCATCTTAAGTTTTTACATACAAACAAGTTCGCTAATTTTAGGGTTGGTTTTGACAAGATGCCCAGCCACTTGTTTTATGGAGAAATCAAGGATAGATGTAAAACATTTTAATATATTTACTTTTAGCTTAACTTATTAACTAATTTTTTAACTTGCTTTTTAGTTTTTTCTTTTAAATTCTGCTCTTAGCTATATATCAAAGTTCGCTGAAAAAATGTAAATAGAAAAACAATTTTAAAAAAAATTCTAACCTTATTTAAGACTTTATTTAACAACCGCTTTCAGGGAAGCTATGCCTACTTCCAGCTGTTTATCTGTAGGCTCTTTAGTAGTTATCTTCTGCAGCCACAATCCCGGAGTGATAAGGGCTTTTACGAGGCTGTTGTCTTTAAATTTATCACTTAACTTTATCAGTTCATAACTGATTCCAGCAATTGCTGGTAACAATATTACTCTTCCACTTAACTTAACCCACCACGGACCTAAAATTATCGTAAACACGAAGATAGACAATAATAGAACTACAAATAAGAAGGATGTTCCGCACCTTGGATGTAACCGAGAAAATTCCTTGACATTCTTTACAGTAAGTTCCTTTCCATTTTCATAACAATGGATTGATTTATGTTCAGCCCCATGATATTGAAAAAGAGTTTTAACATCGCTCATATAAGATATACCCAACAAATACCCTATAAACAAAGCCACCCTAAAAAATCCATCTAGTAGATTAAACAAAAATCCTTCTGAATGGATCATTCTTGCTGAAAAGAACGGTACGGCAACGAAGATTAGGATAGAAAATAACATGGAAAAAAACACCGTGCCGATGATTTCCTTTTTGCTTAATTTTTCTTCCTTTCCCAGATTTTGATTGCTGCTCCAGATTAAGGCTCTAACCCCATCATAAAGAGTATAGCCTAAACCGACGACCCCTCTCAAAAAAAAGACGTTGAACAGGTTGGGAAAACTAGAACTTTTTTCTTTTTTAATCTTAATTTTACCGTTAGGCAGCCTGACAGCTACAGCAAACTTTTCTTTGTTACGCATCATGACCCCCTCGATCACTGCCTGTCCGCCTACGTTCATGAATACTATAAAAAGAAGGGTTTATATAAAATTAACTGAGAAATAGTTATAGACAGTTGTTTGGTTCAGTTATCTAGTTTAGTTGATAACATTTATATTAATTAACTAGTAATTAGTAATAAGATGAGACACCTGAAAACTTTTGAAAGAACATTAGGAAAATACCGGGTTGCGGGAGCGATCTATTCTTATGGAGATGTAATTGATTTTGTGGATGGAGAAAAACAGGGGATCATAATTGCAGATACCTGCGGAAAAAGAAGAGATTACGGTAATAAAGCCAAAAAGTTCTTGAAGGAAAAGATTAAAGAAGGATGGGGTTCTTCTAAAGATGCAAAAACAGAAATCTTAGATTTAGGAAGAAGACTAGCTCTTGCTGGAACAGGAAAAGCTCATTTTGAGGCAGAGTATTCCTCAGAACAAAGGTGGTGGGACTGTATTGAATTTTGTTATGCTCATTTTGATAACGATCTGGTTTCTTTATCCGGACTACGCCACTTGATCTTTAGAGAAGAAGGGAATACAGAAAGATACAATTCAACTTTAGGACCATATCATTTTGAAGATCCAGGTGAAAGAGAAACAGCAAAAACAGATCTTAACGGAAATGATGTCCTGATGATAGCTAGTGATGGGCTGGAATTTAACATAAGGTTACTTTATAGAACTTCAAAAGAATTAGAGGAATATTATGAAGCTCCAAAAAAGATCATTAAAAAAATAGTTTACGAAAACATAAAATATCCTGTTGATCAAATACGTGATTCTTTAATCTTAAAATTATCAGATTATCTTACGGGAGGATTTTTTTCTAAAGATGATGTCACTTTTGCTCTTGTCAAAAAAGTCATCCCAAACTTTAAATGAACCTTAAATAAACCTTTAAAAAACTTAAAAAAAATTTCCTAATCCCGTTTGACTAGATTCATCAAAAAGATCTTCTTCTGAATAACCCAATACTGCTAATATCGAAGAAACTGCCGGGATTAATTGATTCTTTATATAATAATCACAATCATACTCTCCTTCAGAAACTTCAGAAGGCATTCTTGCTCTCTCTCTTACTAAGCCCGATCCTTTTACGATGATATATTCAACAACCGTACCTGGAAGAACTTCAAACCCTTTCTTGACTAGGTCATTAGCAACCTTAACATGTGGGCCGATGGAAGAATATTGAGATAATTCCCGAGTGATTTGAGTTTTAAGAATTAATTTTTCTAAGGAAACATTCCCTTTTTTCAGATCTTTAACGACCTCCTTCACCTGCTTTACGGCTTCTTCTACTTTATCTTGTAACACCAACCTCAGAACAGTCCTCTGAACTTCCTTAGCTAAAGCAGACCAATTCCTTCTTACAGATTCAAAACCGGTAATTTTTATTTTTCCTTCTTTAGAGATCAAAGCATACTTTTTCTTTGCTCCTTTTTCACTTCCTTTCAAAGCAACAAATAATCCTCTGGGAAAGAGACCTTCAAATTCTAATTCCATCCTTCCGGGAAGATCCTTGTTAATTTCATCCATGAAAGACATCGCTTCATCGAGACATTTCTCTCCCAACAATAAGAAACAAGAATCAGTATCAGCATAGATCACCTGAAAACCACTTTTTTCAGCTTTCTCGATAGTTTTTTTAATATAGTTCCGAGCATAAGCGGTAGTAGAAGCAGCACATTCTAAGCAATACCATCTGGCTCCATAAAATCCCAGGTAGCCATAAAACGAGTTGGCTAAAATTTTTAACGCGTATGACCTGGCTTCAAGTATCCTGATATTTCTCTCGTCTTTTTCATCGTTTTGATGCTTCTTTAATTCTTTGATTTTATTTTTCAACTCTACCCTTTTGATGATCAATTCTTCCAAGACTGAAGGAATAAATCTCCGTTCCTTTTTACAGAACCAATAATTCTCTCTATCAGGAACATGTGGTTCATCTTTACAACAAGAACACCTAAAACTTTCCGGACCGATGTTATGGGCCGTGATGATCGTAGGATACAAAGAGCGAAAATCAAAGACTACTATGTCTTCGTATAAACCCGGTGTAGGTTCATAAACAAAAGCGCCCTGAATCGATTCTTCCATGCGGCGTTCTATCTCTGTCCTTCCCGGTTTATTCGGAGCAAGAACATCATGCCCGATAGCTCTTTTCATGATGTAATTCTGTACCAATCGGCTGAACTTCATCCTGATCAGATCAAAAGTTGGCAAGGCAATAAGGCTGGTAAATTCAACCATGTCCGGAATAAGTTTATCACATAACTTGAAAGTTAAACTGGCGTCCTGAAGATTATATTTACAGAATTCTTCCAGTTTGTCCGGCTCTTTGTCCCAGACTTGAGCAAGATTATTAAGATCAATCTGATGTTTTCTATGACCAAGAAGCTCTTCAGAAACCGCGTCTAAAGAATAACTTTCAATCTTCAGATCTTTTCCAAAAATGTTACGGATAAATTTGAAAACATCTAGATGCAAGATGCCTTTTATCTTACTTTCTCCGTCTTGAAAACTAACTCCTGACCCAGCAAATAACTCTGAATGATCCAAACCCAAATCCAGCTTAACATTATTTTTTTCTGCTCTTTCATGGATATAAGGAAAATCAAAACCGTCTGAGAAATATCCGGTTATGATATCAGGATCATAAGCCCAGATGATTTCTTTAAACCTTTCCAGCATCTCAAACTCATCTTTGACGATCTCCAGATAATCTAGATTGTGCTTAAAAATTTTCCAAGTGATGACTTTTCTAAATTCTTTTCCCTGATCATCAAGACCGTAAAAAGCAATCATCAAGATAGGATTTTTTTTAGGATTTATTTCTCCTCTTTTAGGAGCATAAGTTTCGATGTCTATGGCCAGAATCTTCCAATCTTCTTTCGTCTGTTTACTTTCCTGGATAATCTCTTCAGCAAGAAAGACAGGCACCCGCATCATTTCCTCTTCTAAGTATTTCCCTGTAGCCTTAGTTAAAACCATTGGAGTGATACCTTTATCTCTAAGATAACGATGAGTAAACAAGATGTCTTTTTCATAACACTCAACACCCCACTCTTGGACTTCTCTAGAGATGACCGGAACAGCTTTAGGATAATTTACAGATATCTTATAAAATAATTTTTTCTGCCCTAACAATTCTTTTTCAATTTCTTCCCAAGATGTTACTTTAGCAGGTTTGGCCCCTGTTTGTATAGTTAGGCTTTTCAATTTTGCTTCAAATAAGCGTTGGTCTACACCTTCCAAAGAAGCGTAAAAATAAGGTTTATACTCATTTTTTATACAAACTTTTTTTTCGTTTTCCAGCTTGCTAAATAGTAAAATAAAGGTTTTCTCTCCTTCTACTTTATAGTCAAAATCGTAAGGATAAAATTGAAGTTCCATAGGGTTATTTGCAAGGGTGGTTTTATATAAATTTATGGGAATAAATTATATCTTAGACTACAACTATGTTTATATAACTAATAACCAATAATTAATAACTACTTATGAAACAGAAATACTTAGTTATTGGAGCAGGCGGGATGGGAGAGGCGATAGCTTACGATATTTTAAAATATAATCCAAAAACATCGAAAGTACATGTTGTTGATGCTAATGAAAATAGAACCTCTGGATTAAAAATAAGTTTAGAAAGAAGCTTAGAAAAGAGATTAAGCTCAAAAAATTTAACAACAGAAAAGGCCGACGCTTCAGATTACGAGAGATTAGAACAGATCATGAAAGATTATGAAGTAATCATAAACGCATCTAGTTACGAATTTAATGAAGGATTGACAAAAGCAGCGATAAAGACGGGCAGACATTTCCTCGATCTCGGTGGGAACAATGACGTTGTTGCAAAACAATTTGCACTCCATGAAAAAGCAAAAAGAAACCGCTGCAAGATCATTCCAGCCCAAGGAATAGCTCCGGGAGCGGTAAGCATAATTTCCGAACTAGCAGTACAGGAGTTTAAAAAAGAAAATAATTGCTACCCTCAATACGTCAAAATATTTTGCGGGGGCATTCCTCGACATCCCAAAGGGATGCTGAAATATATGCTTACTTTTTCTGTAAAGGGCCTGATTAATGAATATAAGGAAAAAGCAGAAGTTATTAAGAATTTTAGAAGAAAGGAAATAGACCCTTTAATGATACTAGAAGATTTACTGATATTTGAAGATCCACGATTTGACAACGGAAAACTAGTTACCCAAGCAGCGGCAACTTCTGGAGGATTAGCAACCTTAACAGAAACTTATGAATTTTTAATCGAAAATGTAGAATACAATACTCTTAGACATTATAGTAAACCCAGCCACTGGGAAATCATGGCCATGTTAAAAGAAGACGGATTTTTTGAAGAAGATAAAGTTGCAGGAAAAATTACAGCCAGGCAATTTACTGAACAGATTAAAAAATCCAGGTCTACAAAAAACGAAGAAGTACTTGAACAACTGGGCTTTTTAGAGGATAAACTGGTTGTAGAAAACATGACTCCTAGAATGATGACTGAACATCTTATTGAAAGATCCACTTCTTACAACGATCAAGACTTACTGTTAGTTAAGATCATAACAGGCAACAGCAGATCTAAAAATAGTTATGAACTAGTAGATTTTTTTGATGAAAAAACCGGCCATCGGGCTATGCAAAGGACTACCGGATATTCTGCATCTATCGTTGCCCAGATGCTGGCTCAAGGAAAAATCTGTAACGAAGGGGTGTTACGTTCTGAAGTGAGCATCCCGCCAAAACTGTTCGTCAAGGAATGGAAGAAAAGAGGATTAGTTTTAAAGAAACATTAAAGAAACTTTAAGAGATTAATTTAATTATAATTATTTAGAGAACGGCTTAGAAAGAACTATAGCTTCAAGATTAATTACGCCGTAATTTTCATTTTGATTATTATCGCTTTCAACCACATAGGTTTTATCAACATTTTTCACTTTTATCTGCACGTCAAAAGGATATGATGATTTAACATCCAGATGGCCCTGAGCAAAAGGAACTTCAGAACCAATAACTTTTCTTCTGTAAGAGAACATATGGATAGTGTTAGCTAAATTAAAGATATCTTCTCGGCCTTCTGCAGTAGAACAGGAATTTAAAAAAATAACCGCTTCTTTATGAAGATTATTAAGAGGGATGCTAAAATCAAAATCATTAGTATCAATTATGTGTTTTTCAATTTCACACTTATCATCTAGATTATCACAAGCCCCTAACTGCAAGGTGTTTTTTGATCCATGGCCAGTAAGCACTAGCAATTTAAATCCATATTCTGGTTTGATAGCATTGTAGACTTCTTCTTCTCTGGAAGCGACAACAGCCTTAACATCATATTCTTTTTTTATCCGATTAAAAAACTTCACAGCAGATGATGTCCTAAACGCTCCTTCTTTATCTTCATCATTTATATCAGAAGTCGGGTAAACAAAAAGAGCGTTAGGCTTTTCGGTATCCTTAAAATTAATTAGTTCATCTACACTTAAATTTAATGCTGCTAATTGAGGCAGCTGAGCGCCATAAAATAAGTTATTTCCTTTTTCGTCCTTAAGCGAAGCCAATTTTTGAGCGTATTCTACCGTTCCGCCATAACCGATATATTTAGCGATATCCTCGCAGGAAAAGAAATGATCTCCCTTACTGTCCTTGATCTCGTTAAGTTTTTCCGCATCCGGACCTAAAACTGAATATTCCGGACGTAATTTAGCAGCTTTGCCTCTACAAAGAAAAATAGAGCCTATCACGATTCCAAAAGGATCGACCTGGATCGGCCGGACTTCAAATTCTTTTAGAGCTTCTTCTGATTCAAGCTTTTTAATCTCTTCAGCAATAGCTTTTTGTCTCTCTTCCTTTGTAGGCAGCTTATAATCTTGATTGCTGCAATAACCCAGCATAGCTACTAAAGGGACGGATATTAAAACTAGACCGGCTTTTTTTCTGGAGTCCATATTTTTAAAAATCAAGAAGCTGCTTTTTAAATTTTTCTGAGAAAAAGTGATTAAATAAATAAAAAATAAGGCTAAATCTTAAGGGATCCTTCTCAAAGATTTTAAGAGATAATCTTCTTTATTTTTCTGTTCAACTTTCATCTCTGTCTTTGTCTCTGGGTCTTTGACAGTAACTTCCTTTCCATTTTTACTAATCTGCTCTAGAACTTCTTTCCGCTCTTTTTTTAGTTCCTCTTTAAGGTTTATCTTATCTGCTTCTTCTTTTAATAACTTCAAGACTAGATCAATCTCATCTTCAGCCAAGTGTTTTGGCTGCCATTGAAAATTTAAACCATCGCTCTCTCTCCGAGGGATTACTTCGATAGAAAAATGAGGAACCTTCTGTCCTGCCCCGAGACCGTTCTGGATAATTATGTTTGTTCCTTGAGCGCCTAAAGCTTCGAAGACTGCTGCCCCAACTTTATTTGCAATAATAGAACATTTCTGTAAGATTTTATTAGGAACCATCTCCAGGATTGTAAAATGTTCTCTTGGAAACACAGTTATTTGGCCGGGCGTAGTTACCACATCCTTTACAGCCACCAAAACTTCTTCATCCTCATAAAGAATCTGAGCCTTAGTGTTCCTATCGACAATGTCGCAATGTTCGCATTTCATTTTGATTTTTTAATCTTTTAATCTTGGTCTTTTTGATTATTTGAATAGATCAGCTATATCATCTAAACTTACAAACCCTTCCTTTTTTTGAAGTTGTTCTTCCCTTTGTTTTTTAGTATGTTTTTTAGTATGATTCTCATTTTGTTTCTGATGTTGTTTCTGGTGTTTTTTTTCAGATTGTTTTTTATGTCGTTCTAAGGGTTGTTTTTTTGTTTTTGTTTTTGTTTTCTTTCTTTCCTTCCGGATCTTGCTTTCAGTAGTTTTAAGATGAATCTTCTTGCCCGTAACACAAGTACAAGGTTTCAAGCCGGATTTAGAAGCTTCTTCTTTAGCAAAGACTATTCTCTTATCTGCAGGAATGTTTTGTGCAAAAGCGCATCTCTCCTGATGATATCTTTTAGCAGTAAGACTGGTGATGAAGAATTCTTCCTCTCCTGGTCCCCTCTTTCTGTGAAGAGGGATTATTTCTTTTTCTTCAGTATGATCCTCTTCCCTTTCAGCTCTTTTTACTTCTTTCTTTTTTGATTCTTGTTCTTCTATTGCTTCTTCTACTGCTTTTCCAACTCCCAGAACTTCCTTCAGCTTGCTTTCAACAGCCCCCTTTACTTTCTCCAACATCTCCTCATCAAACAACTTTTCCTGTAGATCTAAAACCAAATCACCTTCTTTTCTTGGAATTAAATGAATGATAGTATGCTGAGCTCTCTGGCCAGCTGCAGGACCATTAGCAATAAAGATGTTTGTCCCTTCAGCTTTTAAAGCTTTCAGAAGAGCCTTAGAGAGATGTTTACAGACTAAAAACAAGTGTCCTACAACCTCTTCAGGGATCTGAGGCATGATGGCGTAATGTTCCTTAGGCATAATTAACAAGTGTCCTTTAGAAGCGGGATTGATATCAATAATAACTGTACAAACTTCATCTTCGTAAATTTTTTTGGAAGGAACCTTTCCAGCAAGAATCTGACAGAAGATGCATTGCTGCTTTTGCAGCTCCTGCAATTGTTCAGGAGACATCTTTTTTAGTTTCTCTTCTAGCTCTTTCCTCTGCTCTGGAGCCAAGTTAGAAAGACTATCTGACAATTCTCGAGACATATCATCAAGAGATAGTCTTAGTATATAAAAATATTCATGTTGCCTTATATCCATAAATATCCTCTAAGCCAAAAAAAAACCCCTCAAAAGTAATGAAAAAATTTATAAATCAAAATTCTTCTAAAAAAAGAATGGCCTTAATTAAAGTTCCTGAAGTTAAACTTAGAATCATGTCTTTAAATACGCAATATTGCGCCGGATCGAAGGATGATGAAGGAGACTTCATGAAAAAGAAAGATAAAAAAGAACTCGACCATAATAAACAAAAGATTGCAGAACTGATTGCTGAGATTAATCCAGATATTGTCTGCATGCAAGAAGTAGACAAATGTTCTAATCGAAGCCATTTTGAAGACCAAGGAGAAGATATCAGAAGAAGAGTAGCAAGAATAACCAATCAAGACCGATATAATTACGAATTTGGCAGCTGCATCGATCTTGATCAAAAAAAAATGCAAGAACTGTTAGACCGGTACAAATTAGGATTTCTAGTCCCAGCGATTAGAAAATATTACGAAGATAAAAAGTATGCCTGGATTTTTGAAAAAGCTGATGTGGAACTAGGAATGCTTTCTCCAGGAGAGGTCAAACTTCATTTTGGCAACGCTATCTTAACTCGGCCAGGACTTCCGATAAAAGAAGTCAAGCATGAATTCTTTTTCAGGCCGTCAGCGATTTTGATAATGTATCTCAACATCATCAGAAGAAAAGATGAAAGGAAAAGTTATCTTCGTTGCAAAATTGATTATTTCCCGAAAGTGGCAGAAAAAATCCCTCTCTACGTCATCAATACCCACTTTGAAAATAATGATCCCAAAAAACGTATAGAGCAAACCAACATCCTCTACGAAAAATTGCATAAAAGAAGCGGAGCTCACAAAATTCTTTGCGGTGATTTCAATGACAAAGGCGAAGGTGTCCTAGAGAAGATAATCTCTCATCCGAACATTAAATGTTATCCTGGACTTCTTGATGATATGAAGAAATTCGCCACCTATCCTACCTGGAAAGCACCTCCTGACGAAGTATTTGACGCCATTCTTGCTTCTCAATTCTTAGAGATAGATTCTTACGAAGTCTTGACTGACGACAGATATAAAGTCTCTGATCATTATGCTGTCGTTGCTGATATAAGAATAAATCACGATTTAGTTCCCAGAAATATCCTTAAACAGATGCTGACTAAATCTGAACAAAAACAATAATCCTTGCTCAACCCTTGCTTTAAAGAAATTCTTTCACATTATTAAAATCAACTTTGACAAATCTTTTAAAATTCAATTTTTTCTCCTTCAATTCCTTTAAAGCGGGCCTAACATGAGTACTTCCTTTAGGCAGCTTAAAACCAACCTGAACACTTAAAAAATCAAGCTGCTTAAGGGCAGTTGCTCTAGCTAATACCGAAGCAGCAGCAACTTCCACATATTTTGAATCCGCTTTTTCTTCTTGTACATCTCCAACTTTACATCCAGGATACTTGTCAACAATATGTTTTCCAGGAAAAAGATAATCAGCGCATTCCTTATGCAGCTTATTTAACATTAAAGTAATCTCGCCATTCTTATTATATTCTTCCGGCAACAAACTTTTAACTTCACAAGGAACTAACTGTTTTATTTTCTCAGCCATGAGCAATATTTCCCGATCGCTTAAAGTTTTACTGTCAGCTACACCAATTTCATTAAGTTTCTTTCTTAACTCTTCATTAGCTTTAACTCCAGCAACAACTAAACCACCAAAAGTGTCTCCTTTCAAAGATTCGTCCGTGCCGATAATCCAACCGGTTTCTTTCCTAAAACTCTCTTTTTTCTCTTCCTTAGCACCCATCTTTTTAATTAGATTAACTGCCTCTTCAACTTCTTCTTTTTTACCTTGCAACAACAATTTTTTAGAATTATAGAATATTAAGACGACGTTGCCTTTTTTTAATCTCATCTGTTCGTAAAGGGTCTTTACTTCCTCTTCCACAAAACCTTTATGAAGAAGTTTCTTTACATCTTCAATTTCCATATCATTAAAAACAGTCATAAGTTAAGGTCTCTTTTTTTAGTTTATTTTTAGTTTGCTCTGCTTCTTATTTTTTAGTTTTTTTATTCTTTTTAAGTTTCCTCTTTTGTCTAAATTCTTTTATTCTTTTCAGCCTTTTCCAGCCCAAAAACCGATGGATGAAATCATAGAAAAGATCTTTTTGTTTCCTTAGGTAGATAAAACCTAAAATAGCAACAATCAACGCTCCTGCTTCAGCGACTATAAGGTCCCACATCGTATCAACTAAACCTGTTTCCTGCATATTAAAAGCAAAAAAAAAGTCCAGGGAATACTCAAAGATCTCCCACAGTACGGCAATAACATTTGCAAAAGATAATGAAAACAAGGCTATAAAAAAAGGGCTGAGGTTAAGATGAACTTTTTTATTGGTGTTAAGAACATAAACCAACAGAAAACCTGCAACCCCAAATAAGATTCCGCTGATTGTATGCATCAGTCCATCCCACCACCAGTATTTATCGTAAAATAACTTGATTCCTCCCAAAAAGATGGTGGCATAAATAAACAGGATAGCGATAAAATCAATCTCTATAGGAAGCCTTTCAATGTAACTTCTTCTCAATATTGCTGGAAGAGACATCAAGATAAGTATTCCTGTGATGGCAAATACGCTTAACCACTCCTGTTTATAAATATCATAAATTAAAGCAACTAATACGGTAACCTGTAAAAAGTAAGAAATGGCAACTTGGATTTTTTTAGTAGTGTCCAGCCTTTGATCGTTAAGTAGGAATCTCATTAGAAAGAAGATATTTTAAGAGTTAATAAAAGTTACTTATAATGATACTGTTAACTAAACGTTGGATAGCTCGGCCAAAGTGTTTGTGAGGCTAAGCTTTTGCTTGCACAAAGTTAAGGTATAAAAAATTCTCTAGTTAAAACTACTGATTTTCAACTATTTTTCACGAGAGA
>JAHJDB010000035.1 GCA_018812765.1 Nanobdellota archaeon | reverse complement strand
TTTATTACTATTTATGAATATATATGCATATCTCTTAAAAATGAACCGAAGAAATTTTTTAAAAACGTTGGCTTGTGCAATCGGATTAACCAATTTAGAATGCAGCATGATCTCTCCTTCAAATTTTCCACAAAACAGCAAAAGAATAGAAAAATTATTACTCCTTGGAATAGACGGCTTAAGACCAGACGCCTTGATCAAAGCCCAGACCCCTAATCTTGACAGCCTCGTCAAAAATGGAGCTTACAGCTATAAAGCACAAGCCGAATATCCTACCTGGAGCGGACATGGATGGTCAGATATCTTGACGGGTGTAACATCAAGAAAACATGGTGTCAGAGATAATACTTTTGTAGGTTCTAATTATGAAGAATATCCCGATTTCTTAACTAGATTAGAAAGCCTGACGACAAAATTCAATACCGCTTCCTTGGTTTCCTGGACGCCGATAAATGAAAAAATAATCCAGACTGCTGATAAAAAAATATATTACCCTTATTTCAAGAATGGGGATGAACTCGTGATGGAAGAAGCCGTAAAAATCCTTGATCTTGAAAATCCGGACGCCCTCTTTGTCTATTTTGCTGATGTAGATGTTATTGGACATCGCTACGGCTTTCATCCAGACATATCAAAATATCTGGCCCAGATTGAGATTGTCGATATGCAGGTAGGTAAAGTCTTAGAAGCACTAAAAAGCAGAACCACTTACAACAACGAAAATTGGCTGGTTATGGCTACTACTGATCATGGCGGTACAAGAGCAGGACATGGCGGCAATAAACCCAAAGAAACAACCGTCTTCTATATAGCTAATGGTCTAGACGTCGTTCCTGGAGAAATAGTTCCTGCTCCTAGACATGTAGACATCGTTCCCACTATCTTTAAGCATCTTAAGGTTCCTATAGACAGCAGCTGGAAATTAGACGGCAAGCCCATTGCATTAAGATAAAATTTATGAAAAAATTATGAAAAAATTTATAAATAAACCAAATTCACTACTTTTTGATGAAAAATAAAAGGTTGGCCGGTTTATGTTTGACAGCCATATTGGCCGGCTGCAATTATTCTGGAAAAGCAATTGAATTAGATGCTTCTCTTGTTCCAGATCAATATCAACAAGAAAGGAAAACTCTGATTATCGGTTTAGATGGTGTAAGAGTAGATGCCTTAAAGAAAGCAGACACTCCTAACATTGATAGTCTTGCAGAAAAGGGAGCTTACAGCTTTGAGATGCAGGCAGATATTCCCACCTGGAGCGGCCACGAATGGTCTAACGTCCTGACCGGAGTTACAGCAAAAAAGCACGGCGTGACTGAAAACATGTTTAGAGGTAAGAATTATTTTGAATATCCAGACATCTTTACTAGATTAAGTTATGTAGAACCAGAATTAAATACAATCCCAATCGTTTCTTGGAACGGAATCTCTGATAATATCCTTTTAGGAGTGAATAATTTAATCTATCATGAAAATAAATACGAATGTGAAAGCTCTGTAGCAGAAGACGCTGTCTATTCACTTACTGAAGATAATCCAGACCTGATGTATTTACATATCCTAGACGTTGATAAGGCCGGCCATAGTTATGGTTTCCATCCTGATGTCTGGCAGTATGTAAAGACAATCGAGGATGTTGATAAACAGATCGGAAGCATCATGGAATCCTTAAAAAACAGGCCAAATTATGAACAGGAGAACTGGTTGGTGCTTTTAACTACAGATCATGGTGGAACCAGGGAAGGTCATGGAGGAGCTACTCCCGAAGAAAGGACTGTATTTTATATCGCTAATGGAAAAGATGTTGTTCCGGGAGAAATTAAGCCTGTTCCTAGACATGTAGACATTGTTCCAACTGTGCTTAAGCATATGAGAATTCCTGTCAATCCTAGTTGGGGATTAGATGGAAAAGTTGCTGGATTGAAATAATCCTTTTACTCAATATTTTCTACTCCTAAAAGCAGGAGTTACTTTTCTAAAGGTAAGGGATTATGATGTCGATAGAAAGCTGGCGGAACACTAAACCAAATAATTTAAATCTATTTTCAGAATCGTTTTTTTATTCTATGTTTTCAATCCACCAGAAAGGACCGCCGACAGATGGGCTTGCTTTTCTAAAATGGATAAATGAACCAGCCGGAACGGATAAATCCTTTAAATCTTTAGTTCTTATTGCTCCAGATTTAATTATTAAATTCCCATTTGGAACAAACAAAGTGAATTCTTTACCAGGATAACCATCTTTAAAATCAGTTATTGTTGTTAGTGTAGTATAATATGCTTCAAAATAATCCCATCCTTGTACTGATGGTGTTTGATCACCTACATCAAAACGTTGTCTGCCAAACCATCCTAACCCGTCAAAACCTCCAGAACTGTCAGTGATCTTTAACTTTCCACCGCCAAGATTTAAAGGATTAAACCCCAGAGCACCAGCGCTATTATAAGAACCGTCGATCAAAACTTCATTATTATACTTTAAATCCACTATGGAATAAACCCCTCCATTTATGATAACCTTGCTTCCTGAAGAAGGAAATTCCCAGTTGCCTTCTCCTGCCAAAGTTACGTCGGTAAAAGATAATATTGAACCCACGCCCGCATCAAAATAAACATTAGGTATATTTCCACCGCCAAGCTTATATGTTCCTCCAATGAATTGTATCGTTGTCGGCATCTCGGTGATAGGTATAGGGGTTGTTAATAATCCTGATCCATTTTCTGTTTCTACTGATGCTCCAAAAATCATGATAGAATGGTGAGCCGCACCTAATCTAAAAATATGGCCTCCACTTTTGACATTCATCAAAGTTCCAAAAACTGCAAAACTTCCGCCCATCGTACCAAATTGAAGATTCTCAGGGTTCCACGGAACAGGATTAGGATTAATGTTATTGATAGCTGCTTCTTTAGCAGTTACAACTCCGCTATAGATGTTGTGGTTTAAGGAATTTGAATGTTCAAAACTATAACCATATTTGTTTGCATTAAGAATATCAACGTTGATAAATGTTCCTCCTTCGTTATTAGCATCATATTCAGGTCCAGATGTAAAGCCGATACCAACATCAAACACTTCTCCATAATAATTAGCTATCAGCAGGTTCTCAAAAAAAGTTCCGGTTGGGGCACCACCACCTATCTTTGTTTTATCAATATGAACTTCAATTCCATACGACGGGATTGCACCTCCATTCCCAAACAACCCAAAGTCACGTAAAACTGTTCCGCGGGCATTTAACAGCTTGATCATCGGCTTTCCTTTAGATCCGAACCACCTAATTTGAGTAGCCATTTTACCTTCACCCATCAAAGTATAATAGCTTGCTGAATTTGGGGGTTGTAATGTATCTGAAATCTGATAAGTACCTGCCGGCATAAAGATGACATAATTACCTGATCCAGTATTTTGTTTGAGCTCATCCAGAGCTTTTTGTATCGCTGCCCAATCATCTTTATTATCGTTAGGGACAGCGCCATAATCAAGAATATTAACATAAATTTTATTATTTGTATTAT
>JAHJDB010000034.1 GCA_018812765.1 Nanobdellota archaeon | reverse complement strand
ACCCCATTTCTGTAATTCTCCAGAGATTTGATTAGCTAATTCTCTAGTTGGAGCTAAGACTAAACCTTGAACTCCTCCTTTAAGTTGAATTTTTTCTAATAAAGGAACTCCGAAAGAAGCAGTCTTTCCTGAACCGGTTCTAGAGATGCCGATGACATCCTTACCTTGGTGAGCTAAAGGGATAGTTTTTTCCTGGATTTCAGTAGGATTGATGATACCGTCTTCTTTTAAAGCTCTAACTAGTTCTGGTTTAACGTTTAATGTTTCAAACGTTTTTGTTTGTTTATTTTCTGTCATTTTAGTTTATTTTACCTCAGAGCACAATGTATAACATCATGCTTTCAGTCAACTAGCTTTTTTATTTAAGTTCAATTTTTTTCGTATATCTTGAAACAGAATTAGCAAACTATGATCGTTTAATCATCACTATCCGTTCCCGCCAAACTAATATAAACTCAATCTAGCCAACATTTCTTTATAATATCTTAATTTCAAGCCTTGTTTATAAAGGTTTCCACCATTTTATGATTTTTTTTACTATGGAGGGGGAGTGGCATTTAAACTAACCCCTTTCTTTCTAAAAAAACAAAATCTAAAACAAAGAATTATTTTTTTCTTAAGCTTATCTTTTCTTTTACTCTGTCTAAAATTCTTCTTGCCCAGATAAATTCAGTTGCTAAGATTGTTAACCCTATCGGAATAACAATAATAGCTGGACCAGGAAAAACAACCATAAAAAGGCCAATACCCAAAATACTAAACCCAAATACTAAGACGACTATCCTTTTGCTATGATGGAGAATTTGATCTGATCTTGGAAACAATTTAACCTTATTTTTTTGCTCTATTTCCATGATATATTTCTTAAAAAAAACTGTGTTTATAAATATTGTTAGTTCAAACTGATAAACAGTTACTGTTTTCTATCGTCTCTGAGGCATCGTAGAATTGCTATCCGTCTAGGCCAGTATTGTCACGTATTGCGCAGTAATGCTGAATTGACCAGACGTAGCTTACCATGTTCCTATAAATAATTGTAGGGTTATGGTTAGTGTAGTAGGATAGCAATTCTACAGAGCCCATCTCTAAGTTAAGTTTAAATATTACTAAACCAACTAATCAAAAATGATTAAGATTACTGATGGAAGCTTGTACCTTTATTTTTGTTACGATTTTTCGGAAGAGATTGAGTTGGATAAAATAAGAACTGTTTTAGGGAAAAAAACAGAGAAATTTAAATTATATACTAAAAGTCTTAATCCCAGCTATATGCAATATTCTGTTCCACCTTTATTTGCAGATTTTGGAAATCTAAAGCTACAGTTTTTTGATAAAAAAGCTGATGCTCATCTTTTAGTGAAGTTCTATAATTTTGGGGTAGTTACTCTAAGATTCAAAGTTAATTTTGAGGGTAATCTTGACAAACTGTTAAAGTTAAGCTACAGTACGGAAAAAGCAAACATCTTTAACAAAGAAGCAGTAGAATTGGTCAAACAAATCAAAGAAGAGATCAAATACGCCTTAGTCAATCCGGAAAAGAAACTGGACCAGGTTGAGACTTACACAATCTTCGCGGTAAGGAATTTTGACCAAGATATTTCTGGTGTTCAATTACAAGAAAAGTACTGGAAAACGATTGCAAAAATTGTTAAACAAGAAAAAGATTTTATCAGTGAGTCTGAATTGAAATCTACTTTTGATAATACCTTATCTTACTACGAACACGACCTTTTGGTAGTTGACTGGGGCGGTGCTTTTGTCTATGACAAAAGTAAAGATTATGAAGTTTTAGATGTACTTGAGTTTGCTTTGATCCAGTCTTTAGAGTTAAGAGTCTATGATTATCATCTGGATAATGTACTCGAAAAAGCTTATGATGATATAGGTACAAAAAAGACCCGCTTCTTCTTGCAATATAAGCACATGCTGAACGATCTGCTGTATATCAGGCTTGAGATCACTGAAGTGATCGATAAAGTAGAAAACTCTTTAAAGCTTGTTGGGGAACCTTTTTTAGCTAAAGTATATTCGTTGGCTTCAAAAAAGTTTTATATCGACACTTGGAAGTCTAGTGTAAGAAGCAAGCTGAACACGCTTGAAAAAATTTATGAATCCTTGTCAGACCAGATCCAGAACGAGATCATGATCGTTTTGGAAGTAACGATCGTCTTATTATTTGTCATAGATTTAGTCGTTCTTTTTTGGATAGGGATTTGAGTATTAGCTTTTGATTATTTAATTTTAACCTACTGAAAAATTAAACCATTTAAACTTTTTCTGATCTCAATCAAAATAAGTAGAATCTTCATCTACAGGATTTTTGAATTTATCTAAGTATAAGTTTAACTTCTCTTTCATCTCTTCTTTATACTTCTCTTCGATGTTTAATTTATCTATTTCAGCAATCCAGTCAATCTCTGGAAGTTCAGTCAGGTTGCTGATAAATTTTCTTCCTTCCTCTTTGATGAGCTTTTCAACAATCTTAGCTTTTGCTGTCCCGAACTGTTTGGTTGCTGGAAATTTAGTGATGGCGTTTGCCCCCGCTTTCATCAGATAGCCTGCTTCTTCACATCTTCGCAGATTAGTCCCGGCAATGATCTCTAACTGTGGAAACCTGATCCTGAGACGAGTAAGCCATTGTAAATATTCGTCAACAGAAGGGCCTTTAGTGTACTCGGTTCCTTTAACCGGCTTCAAGGCATAAAGTGTAATCCGGTCTAACTGATGTTTTTCTATAAATTCAAACAAGTATCTCATGTCCTCAATCTGATCTCCTAAACCCACGATTACCGCAATACTTTTTTTGAAACCTTCTAGTTCCATAAACATCTGATCATAAGGTTTAATGGGCTTATTCGGACAGACGTATTCATGCACCTGGGGAGTTAAAGTTTCCATTGACGCGCAAATTCCTTTAACATAAGGACGGATTGATTCCAGATGTTCTTTACTCATCACACCTAAATTTAACCAGATTTTATCTCCATAGACAAGGCTCACGTTTTTAATGATCTTTAACAGCTCACTAAATGACATTATTCCATAACCGCCAGTCAAGAATTCGATTCTCCAGCCAAAGAGTTTACAGAATAAGGCTTCTAATAAAGCTGAGCCCATCGTCCTTCTAGACATTTCAGGATGTTTGATCTTATGTTTTTGTGTAGTCCTGAAACAAAACTTACAGTCGCCGATTGAACAATACCAGCTTAAAAAGATGCATCTGCCATACCAAGTTCTACCGTCAAAATTTTCTAAATATAGTGCTTCAGCTTCTTTTAATAACTGTTCGGTCTCCGGACTAATGGAAATCTCTTCTAGATGAAGAAATTTGCTGGAGTCGTAAGTTTCTGTAGTCATTAAACTCTTGATTTGATACTTTTTTTATAAAGTTAACCAGAAAAAAAAGAAAAAACAAAGAAGGACAATTTTAGTGATATGATCTTTAAGTTAAAGCCAGATAAGATTAATACTTAATTACATAAACTGAGTACTTACCTGCGCTAGTAGTTCCATCTGAAGTAACGCCAGCTTCTCCATTTTCCTTGGAAACAGAGACTGACCACTCTTTCTCAACTTCATCTACTCCGTCACTGATAACTACTTTCACTTTTTTATTTCCTGGAGTCGTGAAAGTCCTTTCTATCGTATCAGTTCCAACAATAGGATCTTCTCCAAACCCGGAAAAGCTCCACTTATAGCTTAACTCATCTTGATCATCATCTTTTGCTGCAACATGGAAGACGACGGCTTCATTTAAGTTTGCTTTAACATTTCCTGCAGGCAGATAATCCAGCACTTTGGGAGCTTGGTTAACATCTTTAACAGTGATCTTGACCGGATGGACAACTTCAAACTCACCGTCAGAAACCTTAAACTCCAACCAGACTTCTTCTTTGTTGCTATTAAACCATTTGTTTAAGAGGTTATCTCCAGAAACAAATTTTTCCAGCCAACTAGTCTTGGTTTTTGTTACAAGCTTACTGCTTGCTTTCCAGATAAATAAACCTTCTTTAAAAGAAGCTCCTTCTGGAAGGTGATCTAAACTTAAATCCAATTCTTTATCATCAGGATCAGCAGCTGTAACCATGAAACCGAACTCGTGTCCTTCATTAACAACAATCTTATCATTATTAATATGAAGAGAAGGCTGACGATTGTTTTTCTCTACTTTAACATTAACCGGAACCGTCTCAGATAAGGTTCCATCACTGGCAGTTACATAAATTGTATATGTATCTCTGTCGCCATAGCCAGTCTGCCAAGTTCCGCTTTTGCTTAAAGGCCAGGAATAAGATAATTTTACTAAGTCTCCATCAGGATCAGATGTTTTTGGTTCTAATCTTACTTTTTCTGTTTCCTGGACGGTAATATTCTCTAAAGCCTCAATAACAGGAGCTCGATCAGTATTGTAAATCGTAAGCGGTACAGAACCAACAGAACAAAGGTCTTTTCCACAGCTTTTTACTTTAACTGTAACGATCTTTTTATTTAAGATCTTGTTTTCAAGCCTGAATGTATTTAGCAGGTCGCTGATAATGCCCCTTTTTCTAGCTAAATAACTATAGTCTGGTTCCAAAGAAAACTTTTTTAGTTCTTGATCATACATTGCCCCTTCAGGAGCATTTTCAAAAATAACAATAACGTTATCTCCATCTAGGTCTTCAGTGTCTAAAGACCATTCTAATACTTCTCCTTCTTTAACACTTAAGCTTTCCGGAAGATTCAAGGTAGGCGCTCTGTCAACATCCGTAACAGTTACACGAACTTTTTCCTTGACTGTAAACTCGCCATCAGAAGCATAAATATTTAGAGAATAAACTCCAGCATCATCATAAGTAGTCTGCCAAAACCCCTCTTCGTCAAATTTATCATCAAAAGAGTAACTCAGCTCATCACTGTCAAGATCAACATCAGGAAGATCAAGCCTGGCGATTTCACCTTCGTTTATTTTTAGAGGCAGTAATTCTAAAGTTGGTTTCCGGTTTACGTTTTCAACGTTCAAGGTCCATTCTTTAACTACTGCTACAATTCCATCAGAGACGGATACGGTAAGAAGATGCTCTCCGGAAGAATCGTAATCCAAATAATATTCTCCTTTCTCTTCTTCACCAACAACGGTTTCATCTATTTTCCAAAGATAAGTTAGCTGGTCTTGATCATTATCTTGAGCTTCTACCTTAAATTTTAAATCCTGGCCTTCTCTTAAGGGTATTATTTTTGCTTCTGAAAAAGAATCGATGATCTCAGGCGGCTGGTTGGTCTGTAAAACTTCTACCTCTATCCTGAGCTTAGTTTCTACACTGCCGTCATTTACTTTAAAATTAATTAGATAAATCCCCGCACCATCATAACCAGTTTTCCAAATTCCACTGTTATCAAAAGGATCATTAAATTCATAACTCAACAAGTCATCATCTGGGTCTGTTACTAAAGTTTTCAAGTCAACTGTCTGAGTCTCTTTAACTGTAATTTTTTTCTCGGTTAAATAAGGAGGTTGATTTTTATTTTTTACGACCAGAAGAATTTCTTCATCAGTTTCTTGTAATCCATCAGAAGCAGTTATTTTAAGAGGGTATTCCCCAGCATCATCATAGCCGGTCTGCCAAGTTCCGTTCTCATTTAAGGGGGAGGAATAACGATAAGTTACTTCGTCTTTGTCAGGGTCGACAGCTTTAGCGTTGATTTTTACTAAATCTGTTTCCTGCACTTGGAACGTCTTCACGGCAAGAACACTGCTGCTTACAGCTAGGATTAGAACAAGCAGTCCTAATAGCAGTCTTGTTTTATGCTGAATCATTTTACCGTCAATTTCTTTTTTTTAATTTTCTTTTCTTTGGCTGTATTTTTTCTGTGTTTATTTCTTAATCTCTTTTTCACCAACTCTCTTTTATTGCTCCTGCCGGTTATTTTTCCGGTCGCTAAGTTAAATATTAAAAAATAAAAATTAAATCGGCTTAGTTTAAGTCGAGAGAGATTTCCTCAAACTTTGGCGGCATGTTCACATCTTCAACAACAAGTTTTATCTTCTTTGTTACGGTGTCTTTGCCATCATCGGCAGTTACAGTGATGAGATATTCACCATGATCAACGTAAGTTGTTTCCCATACTCCGTCATCTCCAACTGGATCGCTGATTTTTAAGATTACAGTATCATCGTCAAGGTCTGAGGTTTGAAGATTAAGTGTTACTGTCTCTCCTTCCTTTACCTTTACATCTTTAAGGTTCTTAATCTCAGGAAGAACGTTAACATCTTCTACAACAAGCTTGAAAAATGATTCACTCTCTAATTCTCCATCGCTGGCCAGCACTTTAATCTTATATTCTCCGGCACTTTCGTGGTTGGTAACAAAGACTCCCCCGTTCAAAGGTTCAGAGACTTTAACAGTAACTGCATCTTTGTTTGGATCGGTCACTTTTGGTTCAAACTTTACAGTTTGGCCTTCTTTGACAAAAAGATCTTTTAAAGCTTGAATCACTGGAGCAACATTGACACGATTGACTACAACCTTAATTTTCTTCTCGACAATGTGAACTCCATCAGTTGCTTTAAGGGTTACAAGATATTCTCCAGCATCCCCATAATTAGTTTTCCACTCCCCTTTTTCATTTAAAGGAGGAGAAAAAGTGTAATTAATAACGTCGTTATCAGGATCGGTAACCTTAACTTTTAATTTTACCCACTTGTTTTCGTCAACAACTACTTCCTGAACACTTTCTTCAGCTGGCTGTGCTTCTTCTGCTTCCAAATCAGGAAGAACAACTTCATTTTCTAACTCTTTTTCTTTAACTTCTAAGTTTGTATTTTTATTTCCGGTCTTTGCATCTTCTCCTAAGCCCAGTTCTTCTTCTATCTGGGCAATCTCTGCTAACAAACTAGAATCATCACTTTTTTCTTCTTCTTTAGGAACTTGATATGTTTTATAATCAATACATCCTACTAAAAATATAAAAATTACAACTACTGCTAAACTCACCATTACTTTTTTCATCATTAATTACCCCCTTAAATATAATAAGTACTACTCTCGAGTACAACCCTCATTTAAGTATTTCAGAATGACAACTCTTATTTAAAGATTTATAGAAAAGGGAATATATTCTTTGTAATATGTTCTGTACAAAATTTTAGTGCTTATTTACCATCATCAATATTTGTTATTGACGGCAAATGTTACAATTTATTTAAATAAACTTTTATCAGATTAAGTACAGCAGCAGAAATCACCAAAAACACCTAATTTAAATTAAATAAATTAAGTCGATCCAATCTAGGAACCGTAACCACCGCGCTGAGACCGAAATCTCTTTGCGTCACCCTCCGAAGAGAACGCATGGTATCAGATTTATCCTTTGGACCATTATTAGTTAAAAAATGAAATTATATAAACTTTTATAATTGCTAACAGGGAGTTAAAAAATAGTTATTTAATACTTTGCAGAACAAGACTTGTTCTAAAACAAGCCCGATTCAGACCAGATTATTTAATTAAATTTATAACACCGGGCTTTTCTTTACAACCCTTCCAGCCGTAAGCCCTTCTCATGTTAGGAATCAAAATTGTCTCTTGATTCCAGACATTATCAAATAAAACAGTTCTTATTCCGTTCTTAGCACAGTCAGTAGCATAACTGGGAGAATCATCAATGATAGTATGAGCTCCGACAAGTTTACACAAGTCTGATTTTTTTGAAGGCAGCTTTCCTAAACTAGAATAACTGTTTGCAAACAAAAGTTCTGTAAACTTCTGAGGAAAATATTTCTCTAACCAATCAATTGTTTTTTTCTCTACTTCGTCGGTTCTGCCGGTGATGACTACCAGCTGGTCTAATCCAAAAAGGTAATCAATACCTTCAACTGCACCTGGAACTGGCTCTATCGCATCAAAGAAATCTGAATTCATGTACCTTAAAATCTTTTTAACGGCTTCATCCCGAGTACTACCCCAGATTTTCCAATATTCCACCAGGTTAAAATCATCTCTCTTTAGATTAGTGCCGTGAATAAAATTATGCCATTCAATCTCACTTTTAAGAGAATAAGCAAGTACCTCATCTAAATCAACCGCTATAGCCATCTCTTTACCTTCAAAATTGTTTCTTTCTTTCTTTTTTAAATTTTCCGTAGATCAAATAAAATTACTAAAAAAAGTGGCCCCGCCGAGACTTTCAAGCGTCAGCGCCAGATGATGAACGCTAAATTAAAACGCATTTGAACTCGGGACCTCACGATTATCAGTCGTGCGCTCTACCAGTCTAAGCCACGGGGCCGTTATTATTAACCTCCAAAGGAGATTTGTGGCTTGTTTCAGCAGAATAGGGACTCATTTTTAAAGATTACGGCAAAAAAGCACATTTAAACAAAACTTTTCAAGTTTGGTGAAGGGTGTTACTTAAGATGAGCAATTCTCAGTACATTTTTTAAAGTAATACTACAAAATAACCATTATGCATTACACTATCTTAGACTGTTACACTGATGAAGCTTCCGGCTTAGGAGTTCCACCTTATTTGGGTACCTATCCCAGATATATTTATGGTAAATTAAGAAAGGAAGGACATCAGGTTTCATACCTTACTATCGATGATCTCCGCCTCTGGAAAAAATATGGAGGAATCAAGAAAGACCCTTCCGTAAAAGAGAAAACTAACATCTTAATATATAATACTACAAAAAACGATGCCAAGGAAATCATCACTAAAACTAAGGTGTTGATTGTTCTGATTGGAGTTCAGGTTCCCGGTAAATATCTTACGGCCCTCCCCGGAACCTTAAAAGAAGTCACTGCTTTATTGAAAGATGTGAAAACTAAGAAAATTCTTACCGGACCGGCAATTTTAGGAACTCAACTAGAAGGGGGAAAATTTGCGGAAAAAATAGATCCCGATATTTTTGATGAGACTGTTGACTATAATTATTCCTTTGAAAAACTAGAAGAGTTTATTACAGAAAGCGCAGAAATCTTAGATCAGATTCCAGACAAAAGAGTAATCGAGATTGAAACGGGTAGAGGATGTAAGGTAGGGAAGTGCAGTTTCTGTACCGAACCGCTAAAGAACTGTTTCTTAAACAGAAAAAAAGAATCCGTCGTCAAAGAAGCAGAAGAATTTTACCGCCGAGGAGCTCGCCATTTCCGGATCGGGAAACAAGCTGATTTCTACGCTTCAGACAGTCCTATAGAGATGCTTAAAGAGATCAGGGAAAGATGTCCTGAAATAGAAACCTTGCACATAGATAACGTAAACCCAAACTCGGTAATCTCAAAAACAGGAGAAGGAATAACTAAAGCAATCGTTAAGTATTGTACTTCTGGAAATGTGGCTGCTTTCGGCATCGAATCTTTCGATCCTGAAGTGGTCAAAGCAAACCTGTTAAACACTTCTCCTTCCACGGCCTTGAAAGCGATTAAGATTATCAACAAGTACGGTGCAGAAAGAGGAGAGAATGGCCTGCCTAAATTCCTTCCCGGCATAAACATTATTTTTGGTCTGCTTAATGAAACAAAACAAACCCATCAGAAAAACATGGAAGCCTTGCAGCAAATCCTGGAGGAAGGATTATTATTAAGAAGGATCAACATCAGACAGGTAGCAGTGATGCCCGGTACTTATATCGAAAAAATGGGGGGTGTAAAATATCTCAAAAAAAATAAGCAATATTACTGGAAGTGGAGAAATGACATCAGGCAAAAGATAGACTACCCTTTGCTGCAAAGATTACTGCCAATCGGAACGGTCTTGAATAATGTTTATACTGAGATGTATGACGGAAAAACCACTTTCTGCCGGCAGATGGGAACATATCCTTTAGTTATCGGTGTTAAAGGCAGATTGCCGTTGAAAGAAAAGATTTCTGTAAAAATAATTGATTATATGTTAAGAAGTATCGTTGCTGAAGTAGTAGAATGACTTTGGTCATTTTTTTTTCTTTTAAATTACAGTAAATTATTTAAAGTTTAACAAATTCATATAATTAATGAGATTAAACCTATATTCAATCAGTCTAAGAGGATTAGGATTAGTCTTCTCTGGAGTTTCAGTTTTCTTTTTAGAAGCAGGCAAATACTTAGGAGCATTGACCATCGGAGTCTTTATCGGCTTCCTTTTATGGTCCATCTTAGATTTAATTTTTGGTTTCTTCCAAGATAGGCCTACTCAAGGAATAAATACTTTAATCTCTTTGTTAAGCACGATTTTAGGGATTTCTTATTTTCAAGGCTTACAGACCTCACTAGTATTATTAGGTTTAGCTGGAGGGGTTTTAGCTGCAGGGATTTTTGACTGGAAAACTAAGAAATGACGAAACATCTTTAATAGATGAACTAAGAACTACCAGAAATAGGATAGCTTACGAAGGACTTTTTTATTGATGTGAATTATCTAAAAGAAAGATTGGAAGACATAAATAGCATCATCCTTAAATTAAAAACACTTCTAAAAGAAAAACTAAGTAGTTAATCATAAAAACCTTTTTATATATCAATCTAATTTAGACTCCTGATGGCAGCAAAATATTTATCGATTCAAGAAGCTATGGATAAAGGTTCGGGTAAAGTTTCCGTCAGAGGCTGGGTTCATAGAGAAAGAGGCAGCAATAAGCTTAAATTTGTTTCCTTACGGGATTCTACTAATGTTATCCAATGTGTCTTAAAGAGAGAAGACTTTGAAAAACAATGGGAAGATATCGACCATCTTCAGGTTGAAACCTCTCTGCTTATCAATGGAGAGATCAAGAAAGATGAACGGGCGCCTACTGGTTATGAAATACGAGTAATAGAATTCAAGGTTGTTGGTAAAAGCGAGAATTATCCTATTACTAAAGACCATTCCCCTGAATTTCTAGCAGATAACAGACATCTCTGGCTTAGAAGCAGAAGGATGATTTCCATCCTAAAAATCAGAAGTACTGTCTTTGGAGCGATCCATGAATATTTCAGGAATGAAGGATTTTACGAATACCACTCTCCAATTTTCCAGTCAGTCCAATGTGAAGGCGGTTCAACCTTGTTTGAAGTTCCTTATTTTGGCAAGAGAAAGGAAGTATTTCTAGGACAGACCTGGCAATTATACGCGGAACCGGCTATTTTCGCTTTAGAAAAAATCTATACCATCTCTCCAAGTTTTAGGGCAGAGAAAAGTAAAACCTCCCGGCACCTTACTGAATACTGGCATGCAGAGATGGAAGTGGCTTGGGCAGATTTCAAAGAGATAATGGACTATGGGGAAGGATTGATAAAATTTGTAGTCCAGAAAGTTTTAGAAAAAAATAAAGAAGAACTTAAGCTTCTGGAAAGAGACCTGAAAAAGCTAGAACCCATCGTCAAGAAACCTTTCATCAGGATGACTTATGATGAAGCTTTAAAAATTCTTAAGGATAAATGCAAGATGCCGGTCACTTGGGGGAAAGACTTGCGAACTATCGAAGAAGAGAAATTGACCAAGCTTTATGACGTCCCTTTGATTGTAAGCCATTATCCTAAAGTTGTCAAGGCCTTCTACATGACTGAAGATCCTAAAAATCCTGATGTTGTCCAAGGCTGTGATTTCTTGGCTCCAGAAGGTTATGGGGAGATAATCGGCGGCTCTCATCGAGAACCGGAATTAGAAGAAATCAAAAAACGTCTTAAAGAACAAGGAGAAGATCCTAAAGAATATGAATTTTACCTTGACACTAGAAGATATGGTTCTGTTCCTCATGGCGGCTTTGGATTAGGCGTAGAAAGAATTATCACCTGGATCTGTGGATTAGACAACATTAAAGATTCTATCCCTTTCCCGAGGACGATGGAAAGATACAGGCCTTAGTTAAATAATAGTTAAATAACCGCCAATCAAAAAACAATCAAGGAAACTTAAGCCGGCACCTCAAACCTAGATGATCTGAATAAGGGTAATAAAAAGTTCTTAACTCACTAACTTCAATATTATGAGTAAGGATGTGATCTATAGAAGATAAAGGTTTATCTGAAGGATATGTTTTAAGGCCAGAATCAGGTGCTAAACTTAAGATTCCGTTTGAAGTTAGCGTCTGGATGATTTCACTGTCCGGAGCGCAATTAAAATCTCCTGCCACCAGGATGTGGCGGTTGGGATTCTGTTCATATAATTTTGTGATGTAACTTAACAAGTCGTTAATCTCTGTAGTCCGTAAATTGTTTCTGGGATTATCACTCAAGTGCGTCACCAAGGTATTTACTATTCTTTTACCTACTTTTGCTTCTACGTGAATGAAATCCTTATAGAGATGAGACAATCTATTTATGACACTACCAGACTCTTCATTTGCTTCTTGACCATAAGGGTGTCTAAAAACAGCTTTCAAGGGATGTTTTGAAATCATTCCATTGCCGGTAGTCCAAACTGGAATTGGAAATTTCATGAACTCATCAAAAACCACATAATTATATTCACTTCCCATAAATTTAGCGATCACTTCTGGCTGATTAAGCTTGCCGGTCTTGATGCTATCCTTGTAATCAACTTCTGTCAAACAAACCAGATCTACCCCTCTTAAGATCTCTGCAAGTTTATTTGCGTGAGCTAAAGCTTCCGTTTTGGTTATCCTGTTAAAAAGATTAGAACAATCTCCTCTTAAATCAGCTGCATTGAGAAACGCAAAATCTAATTCCCTTACTTCTTCTGAAGAATTATACTCCTGATAATCAGGAGAACCATTCAGATTTATTACTTTAAAAGATCCTAAACAAGACGTCAGCCCGATTAAAGCTGTGCCTCCAATACCCTGAAGAAGATTCCTTCTGGTAAGGCCTTTTTTCTGACCAGAATTATTTGAACTCACTTATATGATCTGATTGTTTTAATATATTAACCTTAGTAATATACAATATATTCTTTAGTTGTCGATAATTCTTTATTTGTTGATAATTCTTTATTTGTTGATAATTCTTTATTTATCGAGAAAATTTATAATTTAGAAATTTGTTGTTTAAGGTTTTTTTTCTTTTTCAACATTGTCGAGAATATCCTTAACTATCTGAGTAGTAATGATTATATTCTCTTTTTTGGCGTAAAGATCTGAATCGTATTTTAAATTAGCAAAGAGATCAAAACAAAGCCTATCTAAAGCTCTTGCGCCGCTCTGTTTATTACATCTGCCGGCAATCTCCCTAAAAACATTTTCTTCGACTTCAATACCGTAACCTTCCGCACGAAACAAGTTGACATATTTCTTGAAGATAGAACCTTCTGCCGTTCTGATTATTTTTATTAAATCATCTGTATCTAATCTGTCTAAAGTGACTATAGCCCTCATCCGGCCGACAAATTCTGGTTTGTAACCATATTTTTGGATGTCTTCTGGAGTAACATACAATAAAGGATTCTCTAGTTCTTTTTTTTCTTGATTGACACCAAAACCCAGAGTTCTACCTCCCCTAAGCCTATCAACAATTATCCCTTCCAATGATTCTTCAGGTCTAAACCCTTGAAACGCTCCTAAAAATAAAAACAACAGGTTGCTGGTATCAAACAAGATCCGATTATTATGGTTTTTTGGATCAGAAATTTGTACTACGTTTCCTTCAGTCCATTCCATTAAAGTATCTTGTAATTTTGGACCAAAATCACTATTCTTAAAACTGTTAGAGTTCATGGCAATCTTGTCTATCTCATCTATAATCAGTAGCCCGAAAGGAGCTTTCTCTTTAGGAGCTAGTGCATTTATCCTTTCTAGCCCTGTAGTCGGACTTTCATCAACATAACCCGCACTTGATTTACCGACCATGCTCATGATAGCGTAAGGAATTCCTAAAGCTTCTGCTAAAGTTCTTGCCAGAAGAGTCTTTCCGACTCCTGAAGAACCGATTAGAGTCAGCACTTCTTTGGGCATTTCTTTTGAACCGCCGTTTTCTATGAACGTTTTATAATTAGAACCGATGATGGAAATCATCTTTTTAGCTCTTTCTTGTTTGATGACATACTTGTCAAGATACGCTTCTATTGATTTTGGATTTTTCCAATTGATCTCAGGAACGGAATCAGGAACGGAATCGGAACCGGGACCTTTTTCGTACAACCGGTCTTCAACAGTCTTTTTTGATTTTTTCACGCTCGGCCTTAAAGTTGATTTCTTCTTAAGAACTAGGGCGGTTGAATTTTTGTTTCTGTCAGATTTACTGCTACTTTGATTTTTATCTGCTTTAAGAATAGACATTAAGTTTTTGATAGGCTTGCTATACTCATCTCTTCGATAATTTAAAGGGATAATTTCTCCTTCCGGATTTTTAGCGCAAAAGAAAAAATTTAAACCCTTATCAGACTGTCTCACTAAGGCGAGAGGATAAGATTGATTAATTCCTTTCAGCCCATACATTCGGACTTCTGCCTCAGTAACAGGGGTTATATATTCTGTCAATTCCAAAGGCAGAAAAAGTCTTCTGCCATCGGGAACTACAAGATATTCTAAACCTTTATTAGTTAATTTATAATAATCAGTGTTCAAGAGGTCTGAATTTTGCTTAAATCCTACCGGAAAACCTTTAATTCCTCCCTCTGAACCAAACAAGCCGTAAATAAAATCCCCTCTATCCTCCACTGGCAACACATAAGGAGAAACTGAAACTAATTTATTAGAGTTATCAACGAATGAAAAAGTTATATTCGGAATCTGATATAATCCACTTAAAACTCGCCAATACATCTCTTCTTGCTTCTTAAACCAATCTGAAAAACTTACCACTATTAATAAAGAAAATTTTGGAGTATAAAAATTTTTATGTTTCTGGAAAACAACAATCATTAAATACCACTTTTATTTTTCTTAAAAAAAAGGTGATAGATTGGTAATAGATTTTTCAAGAACATTACAAAAAGCTTTAGAAAAAATAGGGTTTACTGGAGAACACCACGAGCTTAGTGTACATGAGCTTGAAGAAGTCAGAACTTATACTTCTTCCGACGAGATAATCTGCAGTTATGGTGAAGCCAAATGGAGCATCGTAGATCTTCTGAACAAAAATTACAGTTCTTTGTTTGACAGCAGCTTTGATCTTTATAATTGGCTGAATGACAATCCTAAAGATGAAGTATCTTATTTTTTGAATGAAGCCGGTTCAAATAGCTTAAATTATTCTGATTATAAAGCTCCATCCAGATTCCATCTATGGCTAGGCAGGACAGGTTTTGTTATTGCCATAGAACAGAAAGGAGAAGGTTTTGATGCTGAAGAGGTTCATAATCTGAAGATAAAGGAAAATGAAGGAACTGCATTTGAATTCTTTAGAAACTGTAAAAGCAAAATTTTCTTTGATACTACTAAAAAGGCCAAAGTTGTGTTTATGGAGCATCTTCTTCCATAATGGTAATATTATTAGCACAATTCAAAAAGGGAGTGATTATCATCTTTGCCGTTCGTCGGGCAATATTATCGATAATTTTATATCTAAATCCCTTTTTTCTAAAGTTCCATGTATATCCTAAAACAACAGCCGGAAGATTTTATCGTCAAAGAGATCAGTAATGTCCGAATAGAAAAAAATGGGAATTACCTTTATTTTAGATTAAAAAAGAGATTAAGGAACACGCTGGATGTCATCAAGGAGATCGCTAAACAATCAAACATCAAAGAGAAGAATGTCGGCTTTGCCGGAAACAAAGACAAACATGCTCTTACTGAACAAGTAATCTCAATCTTGGGAGTCGGAAAAGAAAAAGTTAAAAAAATACAGATAGATAATGTTGAACTAGAATTTTTAGGGTCTGGAAATAAGCCAATCTCTCTGGGAGATTTAGAAGGCAATCATTTTGAGATTGTCATCAGAAACTTAGAGGATTATAGTTTGGATAAAACAAATTATTTAGAAAATTATTTTGATGAGCAAAGATTTTCTGTACACAACGTAGATGTCGGCAGACATCTGGTCAAGAAAGAGTTTAAGGAAGCCGTTAAATTAATGGATGACAGTAGGGCTAATAAACATTTGGAAAAACATAAAAATGACTCCATTGGCGCATTAAAAAAGTTACCGCTGCGACTGTTAAGGATGTATGTTAATGCTTACCAAAGCTATTTATGGAATGAAACCGTTTCCCGATATCTGACGATAAAGGGCGGGGTCTTAAAAGAAGTTGAATATTCTTTAGGCAAATTAACTTTCATCTCTGATCCAGAAAAGTTTCTTGATTTAACCATTCCCTTGATAGGGTTTAGCAGTGAAGAGATTGATTTTAAGGATGATTTTAAGGATGATTCTGAGGGGAGCTTAAGAAAAATAATCACAGAAGTGATGGAAATGGAAAGCCTTGATTACACTGATTTTATCATCAAACAAATTCCTGAACTTAGCCAGGAAGGGATGATGAGACCGGTCTTTATAGCAGTAAAAGATCTAAAATTAGGAAAAGAAGAAAGAGATGACCTTAATTTAGGAATGAAAAAGATTAAAGTGGAATTCTCGCTTCCAAAAGGAAGTTACGCTACGATGGTTATTAGAAGGGTTGTAGATTACTAAGAGAATTATTAAGTGCTTATTTGTTGAACAGATGCGCTATTAAAAATTTAAATCTCCAAAATTAAGGGGGAGGAGGGACGGCACACGCTATTTTTTAATAATAATTCTTTTTGAATTCGTTTAAGTTCGTATCGCTCATACTTCTATTACAACTTTTACATATTGGTCTTAAATTACTGATATTGTCGCTTCCATCTTTTGATGCAGGAATTACGTGTCCTGCCTCAAAATTATGAATATCTATAATTTCTTTACAAACATAACAAGGTCCTTTGTATTTCTTTCCGTTATATCTTAACCATAAATTCTTTTTAACTGAAGCAGGTATAGATTTTCTTTTCCCACGTTTATCTTCGTAATAGGTTGGTTCAAATGCACCAATACCAAAATCTACCTTTGGTGGTTTTATAGAAGTAGTAACTTTATTTGGAGTAGTTATCCTTAACCAATCATTTTTATTTAAAAAAACATCTTTTGTTTTATAATGGGTTTCCCCACATATTTTACAATTAAATCCTTCTTTATGTTTTTCAAATCGTGCAGTAAATGTTTTGGTCGTGCCATATTTCACATCTTTTTCTGTAAAACCATCAGAGTAATAATAAATGGTTTTCTCTTTATACTGCTTTGGTTCTTCCCATTCTTTAATAATTTCATCTGAAACTTTCTTTAAACTAAAAATCCTCTTACATTTTGGACATTGATTTTGATAAAATAAAAAAGTTATTCCACCAGCAATAAGTAATGCAACAACACTTGCAATTTGCATATTTTGATTAACTTTTAGATAAAAAAACAATATTGCTATTTAAAAAAAAATCGTGATAACTCCTCCAGAAATATAAACAGGATTCTTTTTCCATTCGAGAGGAATTATTTGTTCTTCCATAAAGAAACAAATGTGAAGATATTTAATAAGTTATCGTTTTAGCATACCTTCTAGGAGGTTTGATAAATAAGAGATTTAAATTTTAACCGAAGAAAATATTTCGAAGAATTACTTTTTGAATGTTTTCACTATTTTTTTAACCGCAGCATAAACCACTTCCGGAGCAGGAGCGCCGTCAACTGTTTTAAGAATTCCTTTTTTCTTATAATAATCGACCAAAGGCTGAGTTTCAGCATGATAGATCCTGAACCTTTCTTTGATCACTTCCGGATTATCGTCTTTTCTTTGAACTAATTTAGTGCCGTCATAATCACAAACACCTTCTTTCTTCGGAGGAAGGTATTTTAGATGATAACCATGTTCACCAGTACCACAGACCCTTCTTCCCGCGAACCTTTCGATAACGATCTGTTCAGGAACCTCTAAAGAGATCACTAAATCAATACCTAAACCTTCTATCAACTTCGCTTGTTCAACAGATCTTGGAAAACCGTCTAAAATATAATTGTCTTTTCCATTAACTTCCAGCTTTACCATCTCAACGACAAACCTGTTGGGGACCAAATTCCCTTTTTCCATGAATTTTTTTATGTCTCTGCCGATAGCAGTGTCTTTCTTCACTTCTTCCCTTAACAATTCTCCTGCAGAAACATGCGCCAGATTAAAATCTTTTTCTAACCGCTCAGAAACAGTTCCTTTTCCGCTCCCGGGCGGACCTAAAAGTATAATTTTCATAATCTTATTGGTATTAAGCTTGGTATTAAAAAGTTTTGTGGTTTCAGAAAACTAAATTGACAGATCTCTTATTCTTAAAACCTTTGATGTTCTTTACGGTAGCATCTAAAATCCTGTTGATCGCTTCAGTAGTGTTAAAAGCGTTATGCGGGGTTATGAAGACATTTTTCATCTTGATCAAAGCCAGATTTACGGTAAGAACTTTTTTATCAGCTTCTTTCCAATGTTCTCCTTTTTTTCTGTGAAATAATTCTATTAAGGCAGACTCTTCTTCTAAGACATCTAAACCAGTACCAGCAAGCTGGCCGGATTTAAGCGCTTGATACATCGCAAGTGTGTCCACAACGGCGCCTCGAGAAGTATTGATCAGATAAGAGCCTTTTTTCATCAAAGAAAATATTTTTTTGTTTACGAGATGATAAGTATGTTTATTATAAGGAACATGAAGAGAAACAATGTCCGAAGAACTAAACAATTTTTCCATAGTTACGTATTTCATTCCGGTTTCCTTGGCGAACTTATTATCCGGAACTATATCAAAAGCAATGACTTTCATACCTAAGCCTCGGCCAATCTTTACCATATATCTGCCAGTGTTTCCTGTACCGACTACCCCTAGGGTTTTTCCATTAAGATCAAATCCTTTCAAACCATTCAGGTCATAACTTTTTGTCCTGACTCTTTCAACAGAATCAACAATCTTCCTGCTCATACAGACCATTAAAGCAAAAGCCTGTTCAGCAACAGTATTAACATCATAAGCAGGAACGTTGCTTACTTTAATCCCTCTTTTTTTGCATGCTTCTAAGTCAATATGGTCAAATCCCGCGCTTCTAGTAGCGATATATTTCAGCCGGGGTAGCTTTTCTAATATCTTTTCATCAATTTTAGAATGGACAAAAATCGAGAGAACTTCCAGACTACTGTATTTCTTTGCCTCAGCAGAAGTAAGCTTATGTTTAGAAAAATAAAGCTTATCGTTCAAGAAGATTTTTTTAAAAACCTTCTGCTGCCACGGTTCAACACCGAAAAATCCGATTTCCATCTTTTTTTAACAGCGCAAGAAATTTTCTTGCCCTAACCAATTTATTTAATTATTATACTTTTAATTGTTGTAATTTTAATTCTGATTTTAGTTTAATCTTAACAGCTTAACATTAACAGTTATAACATCAACACTTATTAATATTTCTAAAACTTGAGGCCGGGTGTGCTGTAACGTTTTAACTAGACAGTACGAACGAACAGTATGTATTTAGTTGCGTTCCTTGTGAGCAGGGCACGGCGCGTAGATTTTGCTCATTTTATTCGCAAAATGCGCCTCACTTGGCGCTGCTCACCCACTTAACTAAACACATACAACGAACAGAAACATTTAAATGGTTTTAATACCTTTAATTTTAAAAAATGAGGTTAAACATTCTTATTGGAGGAAAAGCGGGACAAGGTATTAATAAGATTTCAGAGATAGTTTCAAAGATTTTAATTAAGCAAGGTTATTTTGTTTTTAATTACCGCGATTATCCTTCCTTGATTCGAGGGGGACATAACTTCAATATTCTTTCTATTTCCGAGGAAAAGGTAGGAAGTTATCAATCTGGGTTGGATGGCATTATTGCCTTAGACCAGAAAACTATTATTTTGCATAAAAATAAACTTAAAAAAAAAGAGTTTATTATTGATTCTAAAGATTTTGAAACTTTTGGTCGAAACCTAAATTTAGCTTTAGCAGGAGCTTTAATTAAAATTTTAGGTATTGATAGAAAAAATTTAATGAAACAAATTAAAAAAGAATTTAATAAAAAAGAAGCTCTTTCTGCAGCAGAAAAAGGTTTTACAAGCCAAAAGAATAGGTTCAATCTAAAAAAACGCAATAACAATAACATTATCATCATGACCGGCAGCCAGGCAATTACCCAAGGAGCAATCAATTCTGGAATTAACCGTTATCTAGCTTATCCGATGACTCCTGCTACGGAAGTTATGCATGAATTAGCGGCAAGACAGCTTAAAAATAATGAGAATAATCTTCTGGTCTTCCAAGCAGAAAATGAAACTGCTGTGGTTAATGCCGCTTTAGGAGCTAGTTTTAGTGGAGCTAAAACAATGATTGGAACCAGTGGAGGAGGATTTGATTTGATGTGTGAAGGTCTAAGCTTACAAGGCCAGTCAGAGATCCCTTTAATTGTTTATCTTGCTTCTAGACCAGGACCCGGGACGGGAGTTCCAACATACTCTTCTCAGGCAGATTTAAACCTTGCTTTGAGGGGAGGGCATGGAGAATTTCCCAGAGTAGTAGTAGCTCCGGGAGATCCTCTTGAATGTATAGAAAAGACAAATGAAGCATTTTATCTTTCTGAGAAATTTAATTCTTTATCAATAATCCTTAGCGATAAACATTTGGCTGAATCCTGGTTCAGCTTTAACAGAAAACCCACTAAAGCATTAAAGTTGAAAGTTTCCAGAAAGATTCCTGGCAAAGAAATTGTTAAAGCAAGCAGTTATGAACATGATGGGAAAGGAAACACAACAGAAGACGCGGAAATTACTGTCCGGAAAGCAAGAGAAAGGCTGCTCAAGTATGAAAAAATCAAAAAAGAATGTGAAAAATTTGAGATGATTAAGATCCATGGTAAAAAGAAAAGTAAAAATTTAATTATTAGTTGGGGGTCAACAAAAACAGTTATTCTCGATGCAATTAAGGATCTGGACTATAAATTTCTACAGGTTCTGTATTTGAAACCATTATCGGATCAGGTCAAGGAAGAGATGAAAAAAGCAAGGAAGATAATCCTGATTGAACAAAACGTGACCGGTCAGTTAGGCCGAGTAATCCGTGAAAAAACAGGTATTAAAATCAGGCAGAGAATTTTAAAATACGATGGCCGGCCTTTTTCCTCAGATGAGTTAAGGACAGAAATATTGAACATTAAAAAATGAGCAAAAAGATCGAATTGAGAACAAAAAATGAAGATACCTGGTGTCCAGGATGTCCTAATCATAGTATACTGGAGAGTACAAAAAGAGTTTTAGCCAAATTAATCAGCAAAGGATACCGACAAGAAGACTTTGCCATGGTCACGGGCATCGGCTGTCATGCTAAGATTTTTGATTATCTTAACATTAGCGGAATCTATGGTTTGCATGGACGGGTCTTGCCGACCGCCTTGGGAATGAAATTGGGCAATCCAAACCTGACTGTTTTAGGTTTTGCTGGAGATGGTGATACTTACGCGGAAGGCATGGCCCATTTCATTCATGCCGGAAGATATAACGCCGATATGACCCTGATTGTTCATGATAATCAAAGTTTCTCTTTAACTACAGGGCAGTCAACGCCTACCACACAACAAGGTTATAAAAATAAAGCGGAGCCGTTAGGAGAATTCAATAATCCTCTGAATCCAATCAAGCTGGGCCTGGCTTCAGGAATGAGTTTTATTGCCAGGTGTAATGCCCGCGATATTGAACATACAGCAAAGATTCTGGAAAAAGCAGTCAGACATAAAGGTTTTTCTTTTGTGGAAATAATCCAGGACTGTTTGATTTTTAATTTGGAAGTAAACAATAAGGATGATTTAATGTATAAAATTTCCGACAATAAAAGTAAAGATGAAGCAGAACGATTAGCAGAGAAATGGGATTATAATAATAAACAGGGCCAAATTCCGTTAGGAGTGATTTATCAAGAAAAAAAGAAAACTATGGAAGAGAAATGGCCGCAATTATCCGCGTTAAAGAACAGGAAATTATTGAAATAAGGGGAAAACAAGCAAAAAAATTTGCGGCTGGAGATTGTACCGGTCAATTATTCCAGTCTGCTAAAGCAGTAAGAGAAGGGGTTGTAGTAAGAATTAACGCGGTTGCTTTTGTTAGGTAAAAGAAGTGACGGACAAATCTTCAGCATGAGTCTCAGGGATAATCTTAAGATGAAAAAAATAAAATTAATACAGAAAAGTAAAAAAGGAATTTATTGGCCTTCTGAAGAGCTTAAAAAAAATGCCTGGATAAATAAAAATACGATCTACAAAAAAGCAGAGAAAGATCCCGTTAAATTTTGGGAAAATCTTGCTGCTGAAGGAATAATTTGGGATAAAAAGTGGACAAAAACTTATCACGAGAAGCATCCTTATTTCCAATGGTTTATAGGAGGAAAATTGAACGCTTCTTATAATTGTCTGGATCGGCATCTTAAAGACAAGAAAAATAAAGCAGCTATCATCTGGGAACCGGAATCTCCTGAAGAGAAAAATCGAGTATTAACTTATCATGATTTGTATTCTGAAGTCAATAAATTAGCAAACGTTCTTAAAAATTTGGGTGTTAAAAAAGGAGAGGTGGTAGGAATCTACCTCCCGATGATCCCAGAAGGACAAATAGCCATGCTTGCCTGCAGCCGGATTGGTGCTATCCATTGTGTGGTCTTCTCTGCTTTCAGTGCTGAATCACTGAAATACAGATTAAAAGAAACCAGAACTAAAATCCTTATCACCGCTGATGGTTATTATCGTAAGGGTGAAATTTTAAACCTTAAAGCCAAGGCTGATGAAGCAGTTAAAAAAACTAAAGTAAAAAAAATTATTGTTGTAAAAAGGACTGGCATAAAAATTAACTGGAAGAAAGAGAGAGACTTCTGGTGGCATGATCTTACAGAAAAGGCTGATTCTTACTGCCGCCCAAAAATCATGGACAGTGAAGATACACTTTTTATCCTTTATACCAGTGGAACCACCGGCAAACCTAAAGGGATTATCCATACTACTGGGGGATATTTAACCCAGGCTTATTGGACAGCCAAATGGGATTTTAATTTACATGATGACGATGTTCTTTGGTCTACCAGTGATATTGGCTGGATAACCGGGCATACTTACTGCTGTTACGGTCCCTTGTTAAATGGAGCAACAAGTTTAATTTATGAAGGGATGTTCAATTATCCTCAATCAGACAGATGGTGTGAAATTATTGAAAAATATGGTGTCACTGTTTTTTACACTTCACCTACTGCTATCAGGATGTTTGCTAAACATGGCGACAATGTTAAAAAATTTGATTTTGCTAGTTTGCGTATCTTAGGAAGTGTTGGCGAACCAATCGATAAAGAAGCCTGGGGGTGGTTCTTTCAGAATGTCGGCAGGAAAAGATGTCCTCTTATCGACACTTGGTGGCAAACAGAAACAGGAGGGACTTTAATCAACAGTCTGCCGGGTATCGGCCCGTTCATCCCTACTATGGCTGGAAGAAGTTTTCCGGGAACAAGATTAACCATCTTTGATGATGACGGAAACGTTCTTCCTGTTAATAAAGAAGGTAATTTAGTCCAGTTAAGTCCTTTTGCGCCTGGAATGTTAAGGGGTGTTTATAAAAACCCTAAAAAATATTTAGAAACTTACTGGAATAAATTTGGAAAAGGAATTTATTTTACAAGTGACGGGGCTTGGAAAGATCGCCAAGGAAATTTTAGGATTACTGGAAGGCTTGACGATATTATAAAAATTGCTGGTCACAGAATCAGTACTGCAGAACTTGAAGATGCTATCACTAGACATCCTCTTGTTGCTGAATGTGCAGTTATTCCTCAATCTCATGAGATAAAAGGCAGTGTCCCTATTGCTTTAGTTGTCTTGAAAAAAGCAAAACCGTCCTTAAAGTTGACCAGAGAGATTGTCAAACAAGCAGAGACATTTATCGGTCCTATCGCCAGACCAGAACAAGTGTTTTTTGTTGAAGACTTACCAAAAACCAGAAGCGGAAAGATTATGCGCCGGATTTTAAGGAATATTCTTGCTGATAAACCAGTAGGAGATATTTCCACCTTGGCTAATCCTGAGTCCGTAGAAAAGATTAAGAAAATTGTCAGTAAGAGCTAAGAATCAGAAAAAGATTATATACTCAAATTACTTTTGTTTACTTAGTAATAAACAATAAGATTTAATCAGCAATCTGCTTAAAACAATAATGTTATCAAAAAAAGAGGTAAAAAAAATGAAACTTAAAAATAAAATTATAATCATCACCGGCTCTAGAAGAGGTATCGGTTTTGGCATCGCTCAAGAGATGGCCAAAGAAGGAGCAAAGATTGTTATTTCAGATATTAATCAGAAAGAATGTGAAAAAGCCTGTAAGGTTTTAGAAAAAAAGTATAACGTAAAAACTTTAGCAGTGAAATGTGATGTCTCTAATAAAGATGAAGTTGATAATTTAATCCAACAGACTATCAAGAAATTTAAGAAAATTGACATTTTAGTTAACAATGCGGGAATTGTTAAGTTTGGTTCAGTATTAGACAAGACCGAAAAAGAGTGGGATTTAACTTTAAATATTAACTTAAGAAGCGTGTTCTTTTGCACCAAAGCAGTTGTTCCGCATATGATTAAACAAAAATCTGGAAAAATAATTTCCTTGGCAAGCATCGCCGGCTTTGTTGGTTTTGATAATATCTCTGATTACTGCGCTTCCAAAGGCGGAATAATAGCAATAACAAAAGAATTGGCTTTAGAATTAGCAAAATACAACATCAATGTTAATGCCATTGCTCCCGGAATAATTGAAACTAAGATGACCCAAGCAATGCTTAAAGACAAAAAACAAAGAGAAAATTTACTAGCTCAAACCCCTTTAGGTAGAGTAGGAAAGCCTGCAGACATAGGTAAAGCGGCCGTTTTTCTTGCTTCTGACGATTCTGACTTTATTACCGGGCACACTTTAGTAGTAGATGGAGGTTGGCTGGCTCATTAGCTCATCACTTGCCAAGGAGGAGATGGGTGTATATATACAGGGCTGTAATTAGAAATATATTATGCCCTTTGATTATGCCATTTAATCTACGCACTAAAATGAGTCTATCCACTCAATCACAAAGCAGATTGAGTGAACGGAATTTCTGAATAGAAAATCTTAATCGACAACCGTAATTTGGCTCGTTAAGGTTGTTATGATTCCATCAACAAAATTACATTTTACAGCCTTATCAAAAGTCCAAGAAAATGTATCTTCAGGTTCCATGAAGGGACTTTTTATTTTCACACAAGCCTGAGCACCTAGTAAAAATGATTTTTTTATCACATCGTTTCCGCGAACATTTTTCCAGACTACAGTATCTCCCACTTTTATTGTTAATTTATTTGGTTCGAAACCTGTTACCTTCATCTCAACAACATAGGCCTTAGGTTCATTAATTTTATTGGTTATAGCCGGAGTTTTTGCTTCCTGGACTATATTCCCGGTTAACTTATTTTCTTCACTACTTTCTTTTTTAGTTTCTTCTTCCGTTGGTTTTAGTTCTTCTGGAGCTTTATCGTTTTTCTCAACAACAGTTTCCTTCTCTTCAGTTTTTAGAGACCCAGCTTCTGGAAGTTCTTCGAAATCCCCTTCTTCATCTAAAGTTAACAGAGAAATAATCTTAGAGAAAGCAAAAAGGAAAGAAAATTTAATCTTATTGATTAAACCGACTGCTTTGTAAGTAACCTTACCTTCATCAACAGCTTTTTTAAGTATAGGTACGGGATTTTCAGCACTCTGTAGTTCCATCAACGTAGCTTCTTCAATGTATACATTTAAGGAGGGGTCTTCAACAGTTCCTAAAGAAAAGCTTTTAATTTTTTTATTTTCTAGGACTAAACCAGCAATAAACACTTCCTCATTCTCTTTCTTGATATTAAAGTTTATCTGCTCATTACCAAAAACCTTACCCAAAACACCGGGTATTTCCTGGCCTACTAAATCTTTTGAAGCTTCCTCAAATAAAGCTTCCACATCATCCTGAGCTAAAGCTGAACCAATCAATAAAGAGAGAACTAAAAAGAACGAAATTATCTTAAAAGAGCTTTTTTT
>JAHJDB010000033.1 GCA_018812765.1 Nanobdellota archaeon | reverse complement strand
TTCATAACCCATCTTCTGGGTGTTTACGTTTTTATCAACGAGCGTACTGACCGTCTTTCCGGTAGCAACACTGTTTAATCTGACTGTCATATGTACAGAAGAACTAAGTGTCGAAAAGAAATATCCACTATAAAGGGTCGCAGATTGTCCTACCGTGATCTCTTTACTTTTGGTGCCGTTATCCCAGGCAAGATAATTTTCTCCGTTAGACCCTTTTAACCAATTCACTTGAGCTAAAGAACTTGAAGACACTAATAGTGTCATGACTATTAAAACAAAAATGTACGAGCCGATATTTTTTTTCGTTTTCATTTTATTCTCCTAAAAACAGATCCCTAACCATTTTCCTAACCAATCAGTATCTTGGTGAATAACCTACAGTTATTCCAACCAATCCACCCAGGCCATTCTGCCCGGCAGTTATTCCACCGAAAGGTGTTGCTCTTACAAAAGGAAAAGATAACGGCAAGCCGATAGTTCCATAAAAGTTTGGATTGACTTCAGTAGATGAAGTGCTGTTCTTCGCCTCTGAACCTTCCACTAATTTTCCGTCGATGTAATGGGCCGATTGTTCAGCGATGTCTTTCATGATGATGTAATTAATCATCCCTGCGGATAGTTCCAATCCTAGATCAAAATTCTTTCCGTCATAGAATAAGGACCTGTTTCCTCCTACAGCTCCTAAGCCCAGGCCGATCGAACTTAAAGCGAAGTCTGCAGATCCTTTGCCGAACAGTCTTCCTTCCAGGGGACCGTCAACAGTTTGAGGAGCAGTAAGTTTACTTTTCTCGTTTTCGTTGCCTACAGCAGTAACCTCTCCACCAAAATAAAATGGTGAGTTTCTGGGTTGGAATGTCAAAGAGAATTTCCCGCCATACATGCTTCCATCGAAACCGAACTTTTCATCTGTAAAAGGAGTAAGATTATATACAAACCCTAAAGCCGGTGTGAACTTACCTTTTTCAACCGGTCTTTCTATAACTGCTCCAGGAACAGGAACAACAACATATTGTGGTGGAACGATTGTTTCTGGTTCTTTAGGAAGAGTTCCCAGATTTCTGAAAGTGTAATGTTCTTTATTCAAGAAGCCGTCGGAAGGAACAGAATAATTTCTGAACCATTCGGAAGGGTCTAGCTTGCCATTACAGGACCTCATCTGAGTCTTTTCTTTTTCTTCAGCTTCCAGAACATCTCCGACACAGTCTAGACCGACATGAAATCCTTGTCCGTCTTCGTTAGGAGATAGAGCGACAAGATGTTGAGGTTTTAATTCTAATAATCTGTCCCAGTCTTTTTTTCTGGGATCTTGAGGATTTTGTACAAAATATTGGTTGTTAGCAGCGATAGCTTTTTGAGCTAATTCTTCCTGCTCTTCAGCAGAACTGTTTCCTGCAGCTAGATTTACTAAACCTGCAGTCACAATCGATAAGACAAATTTTGATTTTTTCATTTTTTTTAAACCTCATTCAATCCGGTGATGGACTTGTGGACATTCCCTTGTTTTATAGCTTGGACATTCTTTTTGAACATAGATAACGGTAGGTTTTGGGCATGGTAATTGTTCCGGACAATCTTTCGGCTCTGGAGAAATAACTGATCCTGGGCAATTAGGAACCTTATATTGAGAACAAATGTTGAGCTTTTCTGTCAAGGTCTTGTTTTCTTCAAGGCATCTTTCCAATTCAGAACGAGTGGTGTTAGCTTTATCAGCCGCATCATCTTTTCCATTTCCGTAACCACTACAATCGTGATATAATAAAGCAGCAATACCGATCCCTAAAAGGCCGATAACAAGGTTTTTGTTTCTGTTACTTTTTTTCAGCTTTGAGACTTCAGAAACTTCTGAACTAGTATCATTCGAATAATCTTCATTTGTCATTTTTTTAACCTCTTACTAATTAAGATTCAAAAACACCAGAAACAACCACTACTACTCAAAAGTAACACTCTTTTTATAAATGTTTCGCAGATTAGCAATTTAGTGGTGGTTACAGATAAAGTGCAACTGGTCGGTTAAGAAAATTATTTCTTTTAGGATTAAACAGATATTAAAGTATTAGAATTGTTTGACTGGTTAGGTTGATATGAAACCCTATACTATTACAAGGACCATAACCCTATACTTTGTATAGGAACAGGGTATCTTCCGTCTAGTCAAGTCATGTTTATCTGCGATAAACGATGACAAACATGACCCAGACGGTTAGGGTTTCATATTAGCCGGCTGTTTAAATTATCTTAGCTTATAGATCTTGGCTGTTTTATCATCATAAACCAGTTCAAACTGAGAAAATTCATCTCCATCG
>JAHJDB010000032.1 GCA_018812765.1 Nanobdellota archaeon | reverse complement strand
TTAGCCATTGCCTGTCCAGCTAATGCGCCGTTTTCATTTTCTAAATCTTTCAGCAGCGCATCCCGTTCTTCAGGAGTCAATTTAGCTAATTCCGCTTTTATTTCTTCATCAGTAAGCGATTGCTCAGGAACACAAGAAACTACTAATAAGAATATTAATAATATTACTAAACACCCGTACCTTAACCTCATTTGTTTAACCTTACTTCTTAATAATTATTATATTTATAAAACTTTTCATTCTCCACATTTCTCTTCTAAAATCCAAAAAATAAAAACTATCACCAAGCCAAAAAATGCTTCTTTCCTCTTAATTACTCTACCGTTTCCAATCTAGCGATTTCTTCTTCCGGTTTAGCTTTAGAAACAGTCTGGGCATTGAATTCCAGCCGGTCAAACATCTCGTTTCTTTTAACCTTGCCTACCAGCTTGAATTGTTCTCCCAACAGATCAGTCTTAACATCTTCAAATTTACTTAAATCATCTTTAAAAACAGAGACTTCTTCTTCACTTTTTTCTAAAAGGTGATTGGTCTGATTTTTCCATAACACACCCCTGATATTCCCCGAACCATCATCTAACACCACATTCATGACGTAAGATAAAGTCGGCTGAACAACCCCGTGTTCTGCACACATATAACTTCCATCGGCCGATTCGACTGCTCTTTTACTGCAAGAAGAACAAACCTGAAAAAATCTTGGATCAAACACTTGCACGACCGTTCCTAAAATTTCTGCCCCCGTATCTCCATCATTAAGGTCTCCTATTTTTTTTCTTTCAAAAACAACACTTTCCCTTACAGAATTGACATTTTCTCCGTCTGGATTGATTTCAATCTCTCCATTATTGCCTAAATGGATCTCTCGGTCATTATTATTTTCTTTGACGAAAGAATCTTTTACTTTCAAGATGTCTCCTTCTTTTACTCCACTTAATTGTTCTACTTGATCGTTCCAGAAAACCACTCTTACTGTTCCAGTTTCATCCCCTAACACTAAAGAACACACTTTTCCAACTTTATCACCTTTAGAGAATTCACGGACCTCAAATTTTCTAACCACTTTTCCTACAGTGGTAACATTACGCATTCCCGCATAGATCTGTTTAATCTTTAACTTGCTTTGACTAAGACTGACTAATTCTATCCCTAATTCATTAGCGATTATGTGCGCTGCCCCTTCTTCGCTGATTAATCCAGAAAGCTCATTGATCTTAACGCTGATTTTTTTATCTAAATCCGAAGCACTTAGCTTTCCGCTGGCAACTATCTTTTCTTTAATTTCTGATAATGGAATCTTATACATTTAAACCACCCCGCAATATGATAAAAATAATAACTTAAAAAATCATTTATAACTATTTAGGTCTTAGAAACGATACTTTTTCCTTTACTAATAATAATTACTTAACTAAAATCCAACACTAGTTGATAATTAGTCATTTTCTGATCCTGACCTTGACCTAGATAAGCTAGTCCTGGACTGACAACACAGAAAGGAACTCCCGTTCCGCTTAGAGTAAATTCTTCTTTATCACAAGAACCGTATTTCCAATAACTTAACTTGATCCGGTCTAAACAGCTTTTTAGCTCTTCCTGATTATTGCAGAGATCTACTAGCTTATGAGCATCTAACTCTAACTGAGCATACTCTTCAAAAGAATAACCCAAATTTACTGCAAAACTATCATCATAAAAATATTTAGCATTTTCCGTGGCAATAGTTTTCTTTATTCCTTTCCCAGTTAAATAAGGCCCGTTAAAACTAATATTAGTAAATTGATGCTCAGTTATTTTCTTATTAAGTTCATTTGAGACTAACTCTGGAACCATTTTTTTGACCGCTTCGTTTGTAAAACACCAAGTCTTGCCTTTGTTCCAATAATTAACTCCTTTCAGTTTTCCGCAAGAAAATGTTTTAAGCCCTCCTTTCTCTGCTAAGTCTAAAGCAACTTCCCTGCCGATATTTCTTACAATCACATCTGTTCTAAGCATCTCTTTCTCTGCTTCCAGAAAATTATCTTTTAAAAAATCAACCTGCCACTGCCCTTTAATGTCTGGAGCTAAACCGGTTATTTCTTCTGTTGCAAACAGAAAGACCCCTATACCTATCAGTAGCCCGAAAGCGATATAATGTATTATCGTCCCTTTTTTATTCATTTTTATTTTGTTTAGTTTTAATTTTAACTTTTTTTTATATCAATTATACCAGGATATTAATTATATCTTAATTATATATTGATTACTTTACAGGAATCATCCAACCAGATGCATCTGCTGTCTCCACTTACTTTCAGCGGATCAGCAGTACAGTCTGGCTCATAGAGGTAATCACTGCAAGTTGTAATTGTCCGACCGCCCAATATCTTGCTTCTTGCTACCATCTGATCAAGATCCTTATCTTTTAGGTCTCCACCTTCATACAGATAAACTTTTAGATTAGCAACTGCTGAGCTAACCAACTTGAACTCTTCTAGTTTACTGACGCTTTTTTTGTTGCTTTGATCAATTCCTCCGCTTAAAGCAGCATTGATAAAAAACAGCAAGAGAATGCTGACAGCTAAAGTGTAGAAAAGATCAAACAGATCATCCATCATCGCTTTTTTTCCTCGAGGAAAAAGACTGATTTTATTTACTTCTTTCCGATTTATTTCTTTCCGATTTGCTTTTTTCTCTTTCCCGTTTTTATTTATCATTGTAATTTAACTCTTAGATCTTGAACATAAACAATCAGCCTATCTTTGGATAGCTTTCCATCATTACTTACCAGCACTTCCTTATCAAAGCTAAACTTATCTCTGTTTGCATAATCTAAAGTAGTTATCTCCTTGCCTGCATCCGTCAACAGAAGCCGAAAATTATATTCTGTATGACTTATATCTGACGGTAAAGGATAACATTCATTTAACCTTTCTTCTGTAAACTTATCAAAATCAATTATTCCTGCCGAAACTTTTCCCGTAGCTTGGTCCTGTAAAGCAAAACATTCCCCAACATTAGCAAAACGCAAGGCGATCAATTCTGCCTGCAGCTCTTCTGGAACCAAAGTCACTTTATTTTTATAATTAGCAATAGAGACGGCAAAGGCAAATAATACTGCTGTAATCACTACTGCTGCAATCATCCAATAGATAGTTTTCCTGGCTGTATCAAAAATCTGTCCTCTCTTGTCCATCTGAATTATGGTTCTAATTATACTCTTAATTTTGGATGACAAAGACTCCTCCACTATCTTCTGCTAACTGTCTTAGGAATTCTGTTCCTTCGGCCCTTTCCTTTTCGATAATCTCTTGTTGATATTTACTAAGTTCTTCTGAACCCTTAGAAAAAATTCCGATAGTATTGATTTTTACTTTTTTTGCGGCATTTAAATTTTTAATTTTATTGACGATTAGTTGGTAAGGTTGATCGGGCATTCCGTCTGTAAGGAGATAGATTGAATCTATATTTCCTAAAGAAAGAGCCTTCTCTAAAGCCTCACCGGTGTTAGTCCCTGTTCCAGGTTCAAAAGGATCGATAAAACTGTTTATCTCTTCCCGGGAAGAAGAACTTAATTCTACCATATTTGATTTAAATAAATTGATGCTGCTGTCAAAGAAAATAATATTTACTTCTTTTCCGTCGGGCATGCCTAGGATTGCTGATTTTAACTGCCATTTAGCTACATCAATCTTTCTGTTTTCTATCCCTGCTTCAACTTGGAAATCCCCTTCTAAATTTACTCTCATTGAGCCGGAATGATCAACGACAAAAACAACCCTGTCACCTTCGATAGGGATTCCATAAAATGAGGGACCGGCAATTGCTTCCTTTGGACATTCTTTTTCAACTATGGAACCATAAGCTTCCTTGACTTTAGCTGCTGCTTCTTCTTTAGTAACTTTATTATCTTTATTTTTATCTAGACCACTATTCTGCTCATATGCCTTGCTAGGCGATTCAAATAGAACATAACTTTCTGGTTTACCTACTGCATTAGGATACAATACCACCATATAAGTATCAGATAAGGTCTTGGCTTTCTTTCCTCCATTAAGTTCAAAATATTTTTTTACATAATCCATCTGTTCTACTTGACTCATCTGGCATAATGATTCTGTAGTTGTCCCTAAACCTATTGCCGTGCTGGACATAAACTGAATTAACCCCGTAGCGCTAGAGACGGGATTTTTCACACAAGGATCAAATGTATTTCCTGTTTCAAAAGACATCACCGCTAGAATGTAATTTGGATCCATTCCTAGACCATTTGCTACTTCCTTGACTTTATCTAAGAAACCCAGTGCAAATTTTTTAGCTGTTTCGGCAGAAACTTCCCCGCATTTAACTTCAACTTTTTCGGTAACTTTTTCTTCACACTTGTCGCTTAAGAGAATTATCTTACCGGTTTTTTGTAGACAGAAATGAGCCGTTTCCTTCACTACTCCTTGAGCAGAATATCCTTGAGGCAGGAAAAAAGTTCTTTTTACATATTGGTTGGGTAGATCTCCTTCCTTAAAGACACTAACTCCATTTTGCGATAAGACTAACCTGAATTTGGAAGCATTGCCGGGATAAGTCACGATTGCATCTCCCGGAACACTGCCTAAAGTGTTTATCATCATCCTGACATCTTCCGCCAGATTAACTTCTTGTGAGATCAAAGAACTGCCGTAAGCGTGAGCTACTCTGACTGTAGAATATATGACGATAGAAACTACTAAAAGCTCAAAGATTACCATCAGAACGCTCATAGCTTTCTTATTCATTTTCCCTCTTTTTTCACACTATTCATAAACACAAATCCTAAACCACTAACATAAACTATAAATTTATTTTACGGCGTTATAATATCCTTTATCATCCCACCAGTCGAAAATAACACTGATGTCTCCTTTATTGCTTTTACAATAAGCTTCCTGTCCAGCACATTTGATTATCCTTACTTGCTGTCTTCTAAGATTCTCATCTGTTCTGTGGGCAACTATCTCGGTATCAGGAGAGATCTTTATTCCTGGAAGAGTTTTACACACTAACTTATCTTCTTTACATTTTCGGACCGACTCTGAAGTGCCCACACTTCCTGAACCACCAGAAACTCCGCTAGACATCTCTTTAGATACCTCTTCATGTTCTTGACAAAGACAGATACAAGAAATATTCTGACAATCTTTTGGTATATTAAGTTCATAACGATTACCTTCAGCCACTTGTAATTTTCCTCTAGTACTATCGGTAATAAAATAGACATAAGTGTCCATATCCTGAATAAAAGCAAAAGACCTGGAAGTTGGCACAGTACTTTTTTGAACTTCTAAAATATTTTTATATAATTCATCAAAATTACTCTTCGCCTGATCGCTAAGACGGAAAAATTTTGAGATGACACAACTGCCAAAACCAAAAATGATTAAGGTGAGGAGTAGGACTGTCAGAAACTTTAACATTATCCCTTTTTTTCCTACTCGTCTATAAATAATCATTTTATGATCTTTTATTGTATTGCTTCCCAAGCAAGATTCTTGCATCTAAACCTTTCTCCCCCTGCCACTAAGACCTTTCCCTCTCTTGCTTGATCACAGAGGTACCAACTCTTGTCCAATCCGCACAGAAGTGAACCTTCTGCCTTAGAATGCCACTTGTAGTTGAATAAAGCTTCTACATCTTTCCCGTCAGGCATTGTAATTGGTGTTGCCCGTTCAATCTTTTTCCCGCCTAAATTAGGGATTACTGAACCAATCTTAGCTCCAGCCCAACCACAATCATTCTCTGATAGATCTTCTTCGGAAAGAGCTACTAAACATCCAGCAGTCAACAGAGCTTTACTGTGTTCTCCCTCCCCATTACAATCATTATCTTTGGAAGGACAACTGCTTTCACCGACAAATTCCTTACAAGTTTGGAAAACTTGCCCGATATAATTCTCTTGATTTTCGTCATCCTGAGCATTAAGTTCAATTGACTGATATTTGATCCAATCAACCTGTTCTCCTTTCTTGTTTTTCAAAGTAACAAAGATCCAAGCATCGTTATTGTTCTCATCTAACTCTTGAAGAGTATCCTTACTATCTATATGAACTCTGATAGAACACTGCAGATCTCCTTCGCCATCACAAGAATCTCCTTCACTACCAATAGTAAAACTGATCTCTTCTGATCTGTGTCTTTGTGAAGCTAAAGGTTCTAAACTTTTGGTAGCTTTATCTACACAACTATCCTCTTTTCTGTTTTCATTGCAGACTTGTACTGTTATTGTAAAAGATTTAGGAATATTTTCTTCTCCGACGTTGTGGACATCAACTGTTAACTTAACTTCCTGAGAAGTCTTGCTGCTGCCCAAGTCAAAGCTTGCCGAACCATAACTACCGGTTTCAGCTTTACCTTTCTCTACAGACCCTTCCAACAATTTAACTTCTTTAGGGACCAAATCCCATTTACCTGCTAACCCTTGTTCTTTCTTTAAGGTAACTTGTACGGCAGTTTCCGTCACTTGATCACATCTCATCTTATACTTGCCATTGGCTTTTTCTACACATTTATTTTCATTTTTGCTGCCGCAAGTAGAAACGAAAGCAGTATTATCTTTCTCATAACAATTCACGTCAAATCCGCTGCAGGAATTTTCAGAAGTCATAAACCAGCCGCAGCTTTGCTTATCTCTGTTCGCTTCCAGTTCTGTTATGCTTAAAGGACATCCTCTCAAAGTATTATGTTCTAATCCGGCTGTAGTAAGACAAGGACACCTGTCAATAGAATTGATAACATTATCAGCATCACAATCTCCATCATTAAAAAGCTGAGAAGCTTTCTGTCCTGCTTCAGAGATCCTTGGCAGGAAATAGATCACGATTACCATGACTGTAGCGATTACTAAGATTATCGTTCCCAGATATTTGATTTGAGCTTTTTTATTGTTCATTTTTTTCTACCTCATTGACCTGCAACATCAGGCTGATAATAACAGGGCTTGGTTTTATCGAACTCGTTCATGCTCATCAACCACAAGCCATTTTGAGTATAAGGGGCATCAACTCCCAATAATTTTTGAAAAGAAGATTTCCACAATCCTTCATCAATATTACTTGCAAAAATTAGAGCATAAACTTGATCAGAAGGAAAATTTTCTTCCCCCAATCTAAAATATCCTCTCTCTTGGATATAAGAAGATACATCTGCATTCTTATATCTTGATTTTATACTCGTTAAATACTGTTCTAACTCTGATTTAGTTAATGTCGGACCTTGATTATAAGTCAAAGTATTACAGACAAAACATTTTGTTTTCTCATCCGAACCAAGAAGACCTCTCGGCCCAAAAATTTCACTATGCCTCCCTTCTAACCAAATCCACCAGCACCTTTCCATAGAACGAGCAAACCAATCTAAAGCTTCATCTCTTTTAGTAGTAGAGAACTTCTTATCGATCGTCTTGCATAAAGATGGAGTTGAACCTTCGACCGGACCGATCTCAATCTTAGTTTTAGCTTTTAACGCTAAACTATCCCTGCAGATTATTTCTGCTTCTAACGGTTCTGCTTTAGAAATAAATCGTTCTATGGTAAAAGCAATCATCACAAAAGAAACTAGAATGATTAACCAGATTACTAATTGACTTAAAGCAATCCCTTTCTTGCTTAACATTGTGTCAGTTCCCCTCTGCTGATACGGTTAGGGATACCTTTATTTTCAGTACTGCTGATATAATCATTGTCAATCCCATGCTCATCGGCATTATCAGCCCAATTGGTGGGCATGAAACAGATGTGCTTATTGTCGGGAGAAAAAAATCTTCCTCCGTCTTCTAAATTATCACAATATTTGTTAGGTCCTTGATCATAGAACCAATTTTCTTCACTAGGAGGCATGGTCATGATCCTGTTTCCATTTCTACATCCACCTACTCCTGCTGTATAACCTTCTCCTTCCCAATAAAACAATCTTACATAATTGGTTGGACTAAAATATCCAGAAGTTACACCTTCTTCTTTATTGATAAATTTCTTAAAAAAACCTTTTGTTACATCATTTGAGCCAGCGATCACGCAAGGGACCATCTCATTAAACTCAGTAGTCAACTCTGGAATCAACTTCCTGCCGTCAACTCCTCCATAGACAGACATGATCGTTTTTCCGTTTTCATACCTAAATTCAATACTAGTTCCTCGATGCCCTAGATCTGGCAATTGACCATAATCGGTGAAACAATCTTTCTTGCTGCTCTGCAAAGTAGCATTGATAGCGTTCTTTAAAGATTTGATTGCTAAAAGATGTTCTGCAGGAAGGACGGTAGGGGTAGCTTCAATCTTATCAGCTCCGATCAAGCTTTCATTGGGCAAATATTTCTTTAATTTTTCGACATCAGCAACTTTATTGAATCCTCCTTCCGGCTGGATTACAAAAATATAGACTAATACTAGCACAGTTAAACCTAACAGAACATACATTCCTAAAGTACCAATAGTCATATCTCCTGATTTTTTCATTTCCACCTAATTTAAGGAAAAATCTTTGAACCAATATAATTAGCAAAATCGTCCCATTTCCAAATGATGTATAAGATCGCTAATAAAGCTATCAAAACAAAAATTGCCCACATCAAAAAAGAACCGGGCTCAATCCCTTCTCCTTTCTTGTCTTTCATGGCACTAACACCTTTCCGGTCTTAGTCATTACAAACCAGATAAAAATTAAAGCTAATAAAATTAATGAGATTATCCCAATCAGCCATTCCATAGACATCCCTTTTTTTGATCTTCTCATCTTTTCGTCTTCTTACTATAGCTATGATTCCTTAGCTATAAAACAGCAGTATTGCGTCTCTCCGTCTTTCTCTTCGCATCTGAAAGTTTCTGAGATGGTGCCTCCTTCGTCAGAACAAGCTTCCAAAGTTTTACAGCTTCCTCCCTTGCTTAAACATCCCATAAAGCCGGATTCTCCTTTTTCCGCTCCCCCTTTAAAGATCAGAAGAAGAATAGTTATCACCACAAGAACTAATACAGCCCCTATGACAATCCACCACATATCAAACTCACCTTTTTTCTTGATTGATTTCATGATTATCTACCTACTTATACTTTATCCTAAACCTTCAAAAACTTACCTGCACCAGCTTTTTCCTTTTGAGTCAGAAACGCAATCTTCACATCCTTTAGTTCCAGTACATTCTTTGGGTGTACCAATACAGCACTCATTTTCCTGACCACAATCAAAAACAGTCGATCTTAAGGTATTGGAAGGACATTCCTCATTTTCAAAAACACAAACTCCTCCCTTACCTTCACAGGCAGAAAGTCCTGTCTCAACTTTTGAAGTTTTTCCGCTGAACATCACCATCAGTACGATCATCACCACTAAAGCGATGACTGCTCCGATGATAATCCACCACATGTCGGCAGAAGCTTTTTTCATCTTCTTCAGCTCCAGATACAGCCTGAGTTAGATTCACAACTGTCCTTGTCACTGGTAAATTCCTTGCATCTGTCAATTTCACTTCTGAAATTAGATTCAGCTACATCTTTATCTTCAGCAGAAGTTGCACTTTCATAATCTGATGTAAATCTGTCTTCAAAAGCCTTGCCGGGCTGACATTGTCCATAAAATATTCTCATCTTTGCCAGTTCGGTCTTGGTTTCTTCACCTACTTTAACTCCAAACTTGGTAGATTGCTGAGTAAAAATAACTATCAAAACTACCAGCACTACTAAAGCAAGAGCAGCTATTATGATCACATTTAAAGACATGCCCTGCCCTTTCTTAGAATTAAATCTAAGTGACGCTAAAAAATCCTTCAGATTTTTTCTGCATTTTGTGGATTTCATCCTTATCTACACCTCATTTTTATTACTATTACTACCTTAAAGTATTATTATTTAAAAGAAAGAAAATCTATATATAAATGTTTTTATAACTTCAATCACAAAGGAACAAGACATTCTCCACTAATCCCGCTTCCGTATTTATGGGAAAAGCTCCGGAACTGTCCCTTTCTTTCCATTTCGGACAGCCCCCATTTACTCGGATAGGTTCAATCAAATCTTTAGCTTCTGAACCTTGAAAAGTTATCAACTTTGATTGAAATTCATAATTCTTGTTCCAAGAGCCCAGAGTTTCATTTAACAAATAAACAGTCATCTCTCTTAAAAATTCACAGCTATGCAATTGTTCTCCCGAGATTGGCCCTTTACAACGGTACAAAGAATAGCCTTCCACATCGGGATAGTTTGCACAGTCATCGACGATTTTTGCTCCTATCTGTGGTGTTGCTTTCCCAAAATATTCTACGGCACAGTTTGCATCTGAACTGACCGTAGTCTTCATGATTGCACTCATGGCACTATAGGTAAGACCTTTACGAGTAAAAATTTTTTTCTTGCTTTCGGATTTGAAAGCGAAGATAGCCATGAAGAGCATCCCTAAAGTGATCAAGATGACTATAACTACTAATCCAATCATCTCCATCTGCCCTTTTTTTTCTTTTCCTAACATTATGAATATACCACTACGGTTAGATAACCATAACTATAACTAGGTTCCCTTTCTCCAGGAATCTCATCTCTTAAAGTTACCACGAAAAAAGTCGGCTCTTCTTTAGTTGCATCTTGCTTAAATTTATCATATAAAATCCACGTGCTGTTGCCAGGATAAACTTCTTGAACATAAATTTTACCATAAGAAAAGATATCAAAATAATAATCTTCTAAATATTTCTTGAAAGTCTCATTCAAAGATCTTAATTTCAAGAGGTCTAAACAATTGTCTTCCGGTTCGGCTTCTCCCTTGCTGCATAATATTTCGGGCATAAACAAGACTTTAGCTGTTGTTTCTATCGCTCTCGCCCCTAACAATTCTTCCTGCTTCTCCACAAAAGCAACCTGTTGATATTTGTAATAAAAAATTATCCCAAACATAATTAAGACAAAAAAAATGAACAGTACGGCAATCGTCTCGGTCATGTTCACCTGTCCTTTTTTTTTGCACTTAGTTTTGGATTTCACGTTAATCTTACTTTAATTTTTTTAGCCTGATTTTAATCTCATCTTAATTTCAAGTTTAATATAGAGTTATACAATTCAATCTCAGATTCTCATTAAGCTGTTTGATATCCTGAGCAGCATCTAATAATTCTAGACAAGAAGCTTCTTCTAGCTGACAGGCTTCAGCCTTATTCTTTAACGCCGCTAAAGAATCCAAAACATTCTTATCATACTTTTCCAGATAACCTAGACATTCTCCTGCTTGGTATGGTTGAGCTTCATAACCATCCATCATCTCCCCTAATTTCCCGCCCGGCTTAAAATTAGCGATCTCGTTTCCACCATATACTTCTGCTAAAATGCTTAGCCTCTTGAAAGCCTTCTGCATATTGCATTGGTAAGTCTGATCATTTTCTGTAAATATTGCGGCATATTTTGCTGCATCTCTTTCTCCGCCTAAAGAAATTATCCTTACTGCTCCTTTATTCAACTTCTTCCAACGGTTTCCTTCTTTCTGATAAAAGTCTACCTGATTAGTTCCGCTGAATACAACTGCGCTTACTTTAGAATCTTCAAAAGAAGCTAGACTGGAAGGAACATTTCCTGTCGGAACTTGACTTCCGTCTGAATCAATAATCCTTATTGCTACTTCTCCTCCTGCCTTTGCTTCTTCTAGATCAGAGATATATTCTCTGTTAAACCCTTCAGTAGAATTAAGAAATTCGTTCACAAACCTATCCTCTCCCCCTGTTAAATAATATTTAGTATTCCCGGAAGTGACCATCAAAAAATCCATTACTTTAAATGGAAGCCGGTAAGGTAAACTCCAAGTGATAATCTTGATCGTATTAATCTCTTTCTGTACAAATACGGGGTCGATAGAATTCTGCGAGATAGCCGGTCGGTCTTTTATTCCAAACTCGCTAACCCCTTCTTCACAATTAAAAAAAAAAGTATAATCACTTAACCCAGGAGCATCGATAAAATTTTTTGTTTTCTCTGACACTCCTGCCCCTGCAAAGATTGATTCCAAAATCCGGGTGATATCTAAAGAAAGCTTTTCTTCAGAAACTTTTGCCTGTTTGACGACTAATCCGATAAAGAAAAGCAAGATCACTGCTCCGGCTATCAAGATGTAAATCCAACTGAAAGTTAATTGAATCTGCCCCTTTTTTTTCATCTCTTTAACCTGCTCAACTTGCTTAAATAGTTTTTAACCAAGAGGAATTTTCCTTCTTTATTTTTCCTTCATTAGTTTAATGGTGAAGGAACACTAGATAGTTCTGTCCGATCTCCTTTCCCTTCTAGAACTAAATTAAAAAAACCCTGCCTAACCGGTACACATAAAAAATCCGTTCCTTCGTCTGGATCGATGCCGATCTGATGAACTTTTATCTTTACTGGAGCGGTGGGTTTCATAAAAACATTTTCATCCACCGAATCATAACCTTTAGCATCTTCCCAAACACTGCAGGCAGCTTGATCAAATTTACATAACTCTGGATCGTAAGCTGCATCTAGGTTAACAAAACAGACTTGTTCATAGATTGAAGGTAAAGTGAATTTACTCACTCTTACCGAACCATATTCGGTGTAGATCTTCCTGATGGAAGTTTCTAAGCTGGTCTTGAACTGGACAAAAGCAACATCTTCTCCGCTTTTTAAAAATCCGGTTATGGCTTTATATCCAAAGATCATGATCAAGGCAAAAGTTATGGCAGCCACAATAAAGATAAAGACCTGTCCGATGGCCATCGCTTTTTTATTAAAATTTTTATTCGACATTTTTTACTTTTTTGTTAAGGATATTTTATTTTTTATAATCTGAACACAACTAGGATTATCAAGATTTTCTCTTTTTGCTCAACTCTTTTAATTTGGTAAAAATATCTTTTGCTTCTTTTTCTCCCATGACTTCCTCAATTTCTTTTTCTTTGGTCTGTTTAGAGATATTTTCTAATTTGTTGAAAATACTTCTCTCCTCGCCTCTTAACCCTGGTTTGATTTCTTCCTTGTGTTCAGTATATTTCTGAGCTAACTCGTCTAACTTATCTAGATGAGGAGCTTTCTTTTTCAATAAAGTATCTAAGTGAGGAATCTGTTTAGAATCTTTAGTGAATTCTCCAAAGACGGATTCTCTTTCTTTCATCTTCTCTCTGGAACCCTTAGTTTTCTTTAGCTCAGTAAGCTTCTGTTTCAACTGTTCCATCATTCCCGGCTGGATTGACGGCCTTGTAGGACTTACTCTACCCACTCCTGCTCCCGTTCTTGGAACTCCTCCATAACCCGGACCTTTTCTTGCTCCGGAAGAATATTTGTAATAATAGATCAAATATCCCGTTCCTCCTAGAACCATCAACAGCCCTAATAAGAATAATATCCAAGCTAAAACATTAGCTGGCTCTTCTGTGGTTACTTTTGGTGGTACTCCTCCAGGAGTTGGAGTGGGTGTTGGAAGGGCATCAGCTATACAAGGATCTGTTCCCGCCCGATACTCTTCATAATTATTATAATTATCATTGTCATAATCCTGTAAAGCATCAGCTGTTCCATCATCGTTAGAATCGACGCTTAAGTAGTTAAATTCACAGTCAAATTCGTTATGGATCTTTTCCCAGGAATCAGGCAGTCCATCGCCATCAGTATCACTCTTTTCTGATTCCGGAACTTCATCGTTGGCACAGCCAACATAATCAACAATTCTTCCCGGTTTAGTATTAGGGCATTTGTCACAACTGTCTAAAGTGCCATCTCCATCACCGTCTTTAAAATTAACCTTTTTAGTGCCGGTATAATTGTTACCGGAATTATCTTCAACAGAATAACAGACGTATCCGGGATTTTCAAAAGTTAATTTTTGTCCGTTGTAAGCTAAGGTTGGTTCACATAAAGTTGAGGAAGGATTCTGTCCGTATTTAATCTCGCATCCGGTTGTATCTTCACATCTCAATTCAACTCTTACGGTCGTACAGCTTCCTTTGTCATCTGTCAGAAGAGTTACGTCTGGAGCACCAGTATCTTTTTTACATTCAGAATAATCGCTTTTCACAACAACAAAACCGTCTCCTTCCTTAAATTCTCCCCAATTACCCGCCTTATCTCCGGCCCTGACTTTAACGACATATCTATGGTTCTTTTCTAGATCTGCTACGGGAACCTTGATTGGAAGATCCGCACCTACTGTTTTGTTATATACTAACTTTCCTGAAGAAGAACTTAAACTTCCTGAAACATACTGAGATAAGTAATCTGTTTTGTTAGCCGTGTTGTTTTTATCACTACTGAACCCTGGAGCCAAGCCCAGATCATAAACCTGGTAATCATAACCGCTGATGCTTTCTTCATCCGTATAGACCATCATATTTACTTCTTTTTTGCCGCAGGAATAATTTCCGTCAGCCACTTCCGAGATTTTTGGAGGAGTTAAATCGATGGTGAAATCAGCTTTTCCTTCCGCTACATGGTCGCCCATCGTACATTTTATTGGTATGATATATTTCCCTTCTTTTAGAGTTCCCAGAGGAGCGGTATTGACATTAGTGTTTATTCCCTGGGAGAAAGGAGTAAAACTATCATTAACTTTCAGCTCACAGAAAGCTCGTTTGTTTGTTTCCACAATTAAGGTTATGGCTGTTTCTTTAGTGTATCCAGAAGGGCTAATGTTGATAATATTCCCAAAAGCAGAATAATCTACTGTAAAACCTATCTCTTTCAATTCAGAAGCGTCCCCTGCTCCATTTTTACAGACTACATTAAGGACATAATCTTTTTTTGCTCCAAAGAAATTAATGTTAAAGACATCTTCATGATTAATGTTTAAAACACCCTCATCAAAACCAGGAAAATAAAACGTCATCATATCAAATTCAATACTACCTTCTTTCTCGGAATTATCGCTATACCCGCAGATAGTTTTATCATCTGTGCTGACTAATAGATTAGTGGTGATTCCCTCTAAGATTTTATTAGGATTAGCTTGAGCGGAAGTTATCTTTGGAGCAGTTGGGTCATACTCTAGGTGAATCTTTTGTTCTGGTCCTAGTTCATCCTCAAGATTTTCACAGCTGACATAGACATCTTTTACTCCTCCATCTTCTGGATAGATAGAGAAAACCTCTTCAGGAAATTTCTCCATCAAATATTTTCCTTCCGCATTGATCTCAATAGTTTTAGATTGTGGTAAAGAATAATAATCATAGCCAGAAAGGAAATCAAATTTACAGGTCTGTGTCAACACCTTTGTAAAAAACTGCCAAGGAAATACCGGTTTGTTACTTACTCCCCACATCTCGTCAAGATAATAATAAAGATTTGGCTTTTCTAAGGTGATTCCGTAACCTTCCACTTTCACATCTCCACACCAAGGGGAATAGACCGGATTTTTAGCTAGATCAGTAGAATAATAACAGATCCTGCTGCTAGCATCTAATACCACTGTTTGGGTGTATTCCTTATAACCCGGACTGTTGATAGAATCACAACCATCTCCTAGACAATAAAGAGTCCTATCACATTCAAACCCTCCTAAATTTTCAGGATTACATTCAAAATTAATCAAGACATTCTTGACAAAATATTCCTCCCAGTCAGTGTCTACTGGTTTAACAATCCTTGCTCCTTCTTGTAAGACTATCTGTGTGCTAGGAGGGAAAAAATCTACCCAGAAGTGAAAGAAATCTTCAAAGATATCATCTGTAAAAAGTTCTTTACAAACTGCTTTGTATTCTCCTGCATATTCTCCTTCAAAAAAGCCCGGAACCTCTGGAGTTTTATGCATCTTTCCTTCTTCATCAGTTATGAAATCTGCAACCTTTTCGTTAGTAGCTGTTTTGTATAAAGCACAGCTTGCTCCGGCTAAAGTGTTGATCTCAAAAGATATTGTTGTTGAGGCTACTGCTCCATTTAACTTAGGATAAACAATCTCAATCTTCTCTTCAAGGTCAAAGACATAACTTTTTGTCTTAGAATTCTTGTTGCCAAAATTATCTTCACAAGTTACGTTTAAGTCAAACTTTACTCCTGCTAAATTTTCAAAGACAACTTCTTTCTTCTCTTTACTCCTTTCCACGACCTGCTTTTTCTCTCCACCAGCTGGAACAATCTGTTTCAAGACAAAAGAACATTCCATCGGTTCACTGGTACCGTCAAGATAAGTGTTTAGCGTGGTGATATCTCCTTTAGTCTCAATTTTTTCATTAATCTCAAATTGAGGAGGAGCATTATCAACATAGACAAAAGTGGTCTGGACATTCTCTTGGTTGAAAAATTTATCCTTAGAATAAAACTTTAACATATAGGTCTTTCCAGGAATATTCTGCTGAAGATACTTTGAGTTGATCAGGTCTACGGTAATGGTCTCATCTTTTAATTTCCCAGCATAAGGACTTTCTGTAAAATCAGTACAGACTCCTGGACTTCCTGAATCAGCACTGGTCAAACAGTAACCGATCACGCCTAAAGGACTCTCTTCATCAACTCCTTTGAAAGTAAGATTTGATTTTCCTAAGGAGATTACATTTGTACCTACATTAAGCAGAACTGTGTGAGGAGCCTTATTATCCTTACGGCAGGAATTTCTTTCTCCTACATTTGCAAAGATACTACAGTCATCATTAAGGTTACCATCTCCATCCTTTACGCAACTTCCTGCCCCGCCTGAAACACCATTCCAGAAGCATCTGCCCCAGCCGCATCGATCTGTGGACAAAGTTATTTCTTCCTGATCATTTTTCTCTAAATCCTGACCGCCGTTGCATTCACTTTCAAAACTATAAGTATAACAGTTGGTGTTAATGGTTGGTTTATCCCCACAAGCTTCGCAATAAGTCAAATAACTCTTTTTCGTAATTGAATTAGAGAAACATCTTCCTAGTCCTGAACATACTTCAGCGGTACAAAAAAAGTTTTCAAATAAGTTTGCATTAGGCCCGCATAAAGAACATTTATCATCATCATTATACTTTTCTTCCACACAATATCCTGCACCTGTTTCCGAAGTGACCAAAGTAGGTATATCTAACCCAGAAAATAATAAACTATAATCTAATAAAGGATTGCTTTCCGCTCCATCTATCCAGTCGCATTTTGCTCCTAAACAATTATTGATCGTGCAGGCATCCTTACTTTTATAATCAAAACAACTTACAACCTCATCGCACCTGTTGCAAGAATCTACAACAGATTTAGTATAATCAAAATAACAATAGTTTGCCGCACCTTCTTCTTCTACTAAAGAAGAGCCATAACAAGAATCCTTGTTAAAATATAGTCCAAACGGATCGGCTTGTTGTGCTTCTACACCACAAACTCCGGCATTTTTACAGACGGCATTATGTTTTCCTACTCCTGCACAAAAATAAACTTCTCCCGGCCCGTCATTTTCAGAACAATCTTTAGAAACGGTCAACTTATTTTGATTATTACAAGTCCAGATGGTTTTACGGGAATCTTTTTCTACTGAACAAAATAAGTCCCATCCTTCTGTTTCACTGAACCTTCCTTCACATTCCTCATCTCCTAAGGTTACTGTTACAATAGCTGGTTTTTCTGAAATCCTTCCCTGATCATAAACTGCTACAATCTCATAACTATACTCTTCTCCCCATTCTACATCGGATCTAAGCTTAAAGCTTTCCGCCGGAGAAGCGGTGAAATCATCAATCTTATTTCCGTCTTTATATTTGCTGATCAGGTAATTGATTACTTCCGGACAAGGTTTTTTCCAGATCAATTTCACTTCCTTTTTACCTTTGATATGTTCTACAGAATATTCAGCAATATCTTTGACCGGATTAGGAAAAGTACACTCTCCTATATACTTAGTTAACAATATTTCTTTATATACAGAACCTTCCTTAGAGATAAGAACTTCTTCCGGACCATACTTATAATCTTGATAAGTTGCTGAAAGTTGATGACTTTCCCCATTTACATCCACAACTTTAACTGTAGCTTGATAATTTCCGTTAGGATATTGAGAAAACCCTTTAAAGATATTATCAACATAAATTTTCACTCCATAGATTGCTTCATCACTAGAATCTAGTTTATTGTTATTATTTGAATCAAGGTAAGCTTTCCCTTCAATACCTTGAAAAGCGGCTTCCTTAAGGACAAAATTCATAATCATATCCTTAACTCCTACGGTAACTTTCTTCTCATCCGGACCAAAACCCACTTTACTTGCTGTAAAGACATAATCTCCTGCCGGTAGTCCTGGAAGGGTATATTCTCCAGTATCATTAGTGAAAACCTGTCCGCTGATAGGGCCTTTCCAGGAAACTGTTGCTCCCTTGACCGCTAAATTATTTTCATCTTTCACTACTCCTGAAATTTTTGCTGCCCCGACTGCTTCAATTAAAGTGATATTCTTTACCGCTTTCTCTCCCGGCAGCAAAGAGATCGAAAAAGATTGAGGCATAAAACCATCTTTTGTTGCCTTAACAAGATAAGTTCCTGGATTAAGATCGATAAAATCATATTTTCCAGAACCCTCAGTATTTTTTGATAAACCTGTTCCTTCTAGAGAAATCTTCACAATGTTTAAAGGCTTGTCATCTTTATCTTTAACATAACCACCTAAACTTGCTTTCTTAACTTCTCCACCACAATAAAGTTGATTACATTTAGCCGTATTCATCCCTAAACTGTTATCAAAGATATCAAAAGTGCCCAAACCTAACTTTTGAGCTTTATCTTGACATTGCCATTTATTTAAGTTGAATTGACAAAACTTGTTAGAGATTTTACAACACCCGGGAGAACACCATAAAGCATATTCCTCACTAGGTACTTCTTCACCACCTTTTTGGGTGCAAACTCCCCGAGCATGGATCTGACAATCTACATTACAGGTTATTTCCTCACATTCTTTCAGTTCTGCACAATTTGAACCGGGAACAAAAACTTGATTGATATCACATCCAGAAAACTCTGCACAATCTAAGGTCGCTTCGCTTTTTAAGGTTCCGCCGATACAATAAAGGTCTTCACTTCCTTTAGAATAAGTGTAACAGCCACTGACGTCTTCTGAAAAAACGGAGTAAGATGAAAAAATCAATAGGATTAACATTAAGACTACTAAAAAACCCCTTTTTTTCAACATCATTCTTTATCTTTAATAAATTCTTTTAATTTATAAATGTTTTTAGATACTTAAATAATAAAAGTAATAAAAGCTCAAATTAATTCTTTTTTGTTTCTTAAACATTTAATCTTTTAAATAAAAATTAAATTAAAAAAGAAAAACTAGAACTAAAAAACAACTCCGGCGTTAAATGAAATCACAAAGTTCTTTTCATTATCCTTACTTTTTCTTTTCGGCCATCTTCCTTAATTTTTCTAAGGCTTCTTGAAACTCTTTTTTTCTGATAACTTTTACTTCTTCTCTCTTCATCATCTCAAAAGCTTTTTCTAAATTCTCAAAAGTGGTCTCTTCTTTCTGGGAATGATGGTGCTTAGTCATCCGCTCCAGCTTTTTGAAAGGATCGTGGACTGTTTTAACTGGAGCAGAACCAAATTCCTTAAATAATTCTTCACGTTTCTTTTCACTAACCTTATGCTCTCTTTTTGTCCTTAAACTTTTCAGGTTTTTTTGTTTATGGGGGTTCTTTCTGAAAAAATTGAACATTTTATTCATCTTTCTTTCCACTTTCTGTTCTATTGCTTTTTCCTGTTTTTGAACTTCTCCCAAATCAGGAATTTTTTTGAGAGACTTATTTAACATTCGTAAACCATATAACAACAGCAATAAGACTAAAGCAATTGCCAATAATGACCTGTAAGTAAAAGAACTCCCTTGCTCTTCTACACCTTTTTCAGCAACTTCTTCTCCTTCTCCTGTAACCACTCCGGCATTTTCTCCTAGTTGTTCAGGTAATTCTATTCCCGAAGAGTGTAATCCTGTTCCAGGCTCTTGAAGTCCTGACAAAGGTTCAGCTGAAACATTTTCCAGCTTTTTCTCTTCTTTCAGTTTCTCTAAAGAGATCTTCCCTTGGCTGCATTCCTGAAGACAGGTAATTTCGTCCAGGGGTTCAGCAAAGATAAACATGGGTACATCTTTATTTCTCGCTTCCAGCTCACACAACCATTTGCTCTGCTTGAATTCACAATAACCTTCTTCTGAAAATTCAAACTGGCAGCATCCTGAAGTACACCATTCCTGCTCTTTTCCTTCGGGAATCTCTCCCGTAACACATTTTCCTAAAAACTCTTCCTGACAAGAACTTTTACATAATATCTTTTTACATTGAGGAAATTTCTCTAGATCAGTACAGCTTTTTTCGTCCAGAAAATATTTTTGCAGATTACAATCTTCAAAAAAAGAGCATTCCAGACCTGCTTCTTCTAAAGAGAGGTCTTGGCAGTAAGAGCTGCTTCCCTGATAAAGAAAACAGCCCTGAGCAGATGCAAAAGGAACTATTAAAAAAATTAAAAAAGAGATCATCAGAAAAGTCGTCTTTGTTAATCTTTTAAATTGCATTTAACCGCCCTCTGTACATTTTGCCCCAGTAGTGCATATCCCCTCAAAATGCCCGTCAAAATTAGAATCACACTTGTATTTTTTTTCGTTATCTTCTGGAGTACAGCCGCAATGAAAATCAAAACCAGTTTCGCTGGTAACTCTCTTGTTTTTTGCTAAAGTGTTTGTAAAATTGCTAGGGAAATAACTAGAATCTTCTGGACCGGTGTAAACTACTTCACTAGAACAAAAATTACTGCAGCCCATCGTTCCAGAACACCATCCTGCTTTACCGTTTTCATCTGCTTCTATAACACTCCAGGCTTTCTGTCCTTCACAACGGTCAGCTATCCCTTCACATCCTGTCACTCCTTTAGTTCCACACTGTAATACTTCTTTACCGTCTTCTTCCCAAAGCTTGTATTCTTTTGGTCCATTGCAGGTGTTACCTCTAATTCCATCACAAGTCACAAACTGCTGCTCTAAAACCAGCCCTTTAAATTTTACCGGTTCTGTTAAAGTATAACCTAAAATCTTTCCATAACATCCCGGTACAGGATTAACAAAACATTCTACATTATCTTCTTTTTTATAGATTTGAAAAGTGGGACTGCAGCAGCTATGCGTTGCCGCTAAAGGATCAATCTCTTCCTGAGAAAAAACTCCTTCAGAAAGCTTATAGTCTTGATAAGGGGAAGGGAAAGGATGTTCTGGATTAACATGAGGAAGACATTCCTTCACTGATAGATCTACTGTTGAAGAACGTTCTAAACCTTCTGCACAATAATTTACTGAAAAAGAAAGGTTCAATGTTCCTTCGTTAGATAATTTTCTGAAATAAGGTAAAGTAAACCACTCGTCTGTTAATCTACTGGGCCAATTCTTGACTTCTTCATCAGAATAAGCATTTAGATCACAACCTGCAAGTCCTTCTTTCCAAGGTAGAGATAAACAATTTTCTTTCTCGCTATAAGGCAAAGCAATAGTAAAATTATCTTCTTTGCTTTTGTAATCTAACTTAATCTGATTTAATATTGCTACGGGAGAATCTTCTGGAAGCTTAACATTGATAAAGAGGGGATCTTCTTTAGAAGCAAAAAAGAAACCGTCTTTGACTAATTCCGAATAAGGCACCAACTCTTCCTGTCCTTCAACTTTAAAGTTATAAGGTAATCCTAACGAAACATTTAATTTTATCTCTCGATCGACTAGAATTCTTACTTCCTGCCAGTCCCTGACACCATGTTCGTCTTCTGCGTAAGCCGTAACGTTTAACCACCCTTTTACTAATGGTTTAAATTCTAATTTATTGCCTTCCTGTTTTAAATCTCCTTCAAACCCATAACTTAATTTATCTTCATCCGGATCAACAGAAAATAAAGAAGCATTGATCCATCCTAATTCTGTCGGATCATTTAGAATAACAAGATAATCATAACCTGCTGTGGGACATTCTGAACGGTTGACATAATCTAAAGCCGGAGCCCTATTCTGCCGCACTAATCTATATTCGTATCTCTGCGGGCTGTTGATCACTTCATACGATGCCGTCTTGAAACTATAGAGATCATCGCCGTTAGGAAGACTCTCCTTGCTCATCTCTACGCCTAAAGAAGTATATTTGTCCTGCTGAAGATTTAGACTACACTTAAAATAATCCTTGAAAGGAAAACAGTCCCGGACAGAGATCTCGTTCCCATAGGTGAAAGAAGAACTCTCCAAAGTCTCCCTGGAATAATTAAAATCAATATATTTCCAGTCCATCATCAAAGGAAAAACTACTGCCGAGTCTAGCAAGACTTTAAATTTTGTCGGATAAAAAAAATCAAATTTTGACAGTTGGAAAAATTCTTCCGTCCCTAACTTTAGCTTCAGCGGATAATCTACCTTGACATCTACCCCCTCGTCAAGGAGGTTAAACTCTAAATTCAGATCTCCCGGCTCTAACTCGGCCTTATTAGAAACATTATTCATCACAAAATCTTTCACGCACATCTCTGTCTTGTTGATCAAATATCTTCTCAGATCATTTTCGATCGTGCTTGATCTTACTTCTAATCTTCCATAACCTGCCTTGGTATTAGGATATCTGTACATGCAAAATTCCGGAGAAAAAGATTCATTATCGCAAGGATAAGCATTTTCATGCTGGAGATAATCTTCTCTGGTTATCCCATAAAAGATTCTTCCCTCTTCATCATTAGGAGTATAAGTTATTCCAGATACTCCCTCTTCAAACCTTCTTGACCCTCCGGGCTGATTGCTCCATAATCTTCCTTGTTTTCCAATCAAGAAGAGGCCTCTTTCTAATTCGTCTGAAAGACAATCCTCAACAAAAATCCTAAAAGCTTCTTTTCTAAACATTTTTGACAAGACTGTTTCCTGAACTTCAGCAAGCTGTTCTTTTTTAATGTCGCTGCTGAGCTTGATTACAAAAATAAAGGCAAAAAGAATTAACAGGCCGATGATCATAAAGACAGTTATTTGAGCTTTTTTGCTAAGATAATTCTTTCTATTAAAACCATCTACCTCTTTTTTGTACATTATAATAATAAAACATTAGAAATTTATAAATTTATAGTGCAGATGAGCTTAATCAACTCATTGTTTTTAATTTAGGTTTTAGTTATCTTTTATTTAGCTCTAACTTACTCTTAACTTTCCGGTCAACTGCGGCCAGAAGAAATCCAGGCCAGCTACCATCTCTACTTTTTGCACTTTTCCGTCAATGTTACAGGTAAGCTTTTCCATCTCAGATAATTTTTCAAGCAGCTCTAACTCTAATTCCGGCGGAACATTGATATTTTCCACATATTTGCAGACAGAAGTGTCAAAGTTTTCATATTCTGCCACTAAAGCCTGTTTCACTCCTGGAAAGATCTCTTTGACTGCTCTAATCTGTTTATCTCCTGTTTTAAGAAGGTAAAGGTCCTTGAAATTCTGAGCATCCGTCACGAAAGCTTTTTCTTTAGAGAGTTTGCTTTCAAGTCCAAACAGATTGCTGAACCAGTTCAAGATCTTGTCTATTACACTAGGATTGATGTTGATCCCTTCCTTAGCAAAGATTAGAGCGTTCAGATCTCCTGAATATAACAACTTAGCATTATCTGCAAAATTTAATCCACTTAGATCACATTCAACAAAATTGCCTTTTTGCGGGCTGCATAATTGTCCAGTCTTGGTTTGTGGTATGTCTAAGGAGATAAGGAAAGATTTCTCACTGTCTAAAGGACGATTTAAAGTTGTGGCGAAAGCAGTCTTAATCTTGCCGCTTTCTTTATAGTTTAAGACGCAGACATTGTTCACGCAAGTGTTGTCTTTGTCCTGAACTAGCCGTTTTCCTTCCGGATCGTTGAGAGCAGAAAAACACGTAGATAAGATCTCTGGTTCGCTCGGACCTTTGATTGTTTCACCTAAACTTTTTTTCTCTTCCTCTACCTTAGAGATGTCTCCGCCGATATAACCTTCTTTATTTTCATAATCTGGAAGAGTGTCTCGGTAAGGAGAACAATACAACACAAAGTCGTCATTCTCAGCCACTTCGATAAGTTTTGTGGCTAAATATTTTGTCCTGCTGGTCCATTCTCCGGAATCACAGTAATGATCAAAGACATACTCGGTATTATTGATACAGTCGGGATATTTACCTTGATAAAATGTTTGAGCGGTGTTTTCTTTACTGGCAAATTCTGAGCTTAAGACAAAACATTGGCTTTTCAGTTCACAGAAACCCCATTTGTCAGAGTTCCAGTCCCATCTTAAAGGAGAAGATTTCCACTCTCCATCAATACATCGATAATCCCTTCCCTCACCGATATGTTCTGCTAAAGAAGTTGTGCCCATCGGTTCAACACAAGCATATCCGTTCCAGCAATATTTGTCTGGACAGCAGGCTGCTCCTTTTCTGGCATCAAAATTCTCGGTGTCAGGCTGAGTTTTATAACTATATTCTATCGGACCGTCTTCATCGACCAATTGCAGCATCGGTTTTTCGATCTCACAAGATCCTTTAAACTCTAAAGTCAGGAAAGTTGCTGTGCCGGTATCAAATTGAGGAAGTGCGGCTAGTTGCTTATTTCCATCTTTATCTACTAAAGTAATGGTAGGCATACAGTTATTTTCTTGTGAAAAATATAGATCCACTCCTGATTTGACGGCAATCCGTTCCGAAGTTAACTTTTCATTGCTATTTAGAACTACTTTTGTCTTTCCTACTATCTTAGCTTTTTCACTAGGTACAAATTTTCCCTGAGCATCCCTGATTTCCCAATGAGGTATATCTGCTGCTAAAGTAGCAAATTCAGCGTTGCTGATAAAGTTTCTGGCCGGAAGGACGGTAGCAGAATGGTTTCTTTCTTCGGGAGGAAAAGATTTATCTTTTAATTGCAATTCAATCGTTTCATAATAGTTAGAGACATTTTCATCTTCAGGATTTTGGATATCTTCATAACCTACTTTGGTTATTTCTTCATCACTCCAAGAGCTGATGGTAGTAAATTTTTCTTGTTTAGCTTCCTGTTCGACGCTATAAGCACAAAAATTTGTTCCGATAACTGAACAGTAAGGTTTGTTGATTACATTGAATATATCCAAGAATTTGGCAGAATTACATCCATAAAAACCAGAATTGATATCTTTTTCATCGTCTCCAGCATAGAATAAAACTTGCTGCGCTACTTTTCTGGCTTTGATGTTCCCAAAAACCTCAAATATTTTATCTGTAGTAGTGATCAAAGTTTCGTCTTTCTTAAGGCTACTAGTAACAAAATAAAGTTCATATAATTCAGGATGGCTGTTAGTAATCTTATAGGGGGGATTTCCGGGCAGAGGGAAGAGACATTCATCTTGATTACAGGAATAAGAGACAGAAGTGGGTATTTCTGCTTGAGAAGAATCTTGTTCAGCGGTATGATATTTTCCTGGCAAGAGATAAAGAACTACCGCCATAGGATGATACCAAAAATCTTTAACTTCACTTGGACTTAAATAATTTTCCTGGCTTTCATAATTGATAAGATCATAAAATTCAATTCCTACTACCTCTGATTCAGGAGCAGTAAATTTTACTTTTGTCCCACTATAATTTATTCCCGGAAGATCTTTTAAGGTAAAGTTACACAACTGTTTAGATAATACTCCTACTTCTAAAGTTTCAGAACTTTTACCACA
>JAHJDB010000002.1 GCA_018812765.1 Nanobdellota archaeon | reverse complement strand
TATTATTATTTTAAATTAAAGAAAAGCATGATAAACAATCAGTTTATTATTGTGTAACATAGGGCAAAAAAATGGCACAAAGAGCAAGAATAAAATTAGCAAGTATTGAAATCGAAAAGATTAATAAGGTCTGTAGTGATATTAAAGAGATCACTGAGAAGACTGGTGTCAAATTACATGGCCCTATCCCTTTACCAACAAAGAAACTTAAAATAACTACTCGGAAATCTCCTTGTGGGGAAGGAAAAGCTTCTTGGGAAAGGTATGAGATGAGGATACACAAAAGGTTGATTGATTTGAATGCTGATGAAAGAACTTTAAGATTAGTGATGAGAGTGCCTATTCCTGAAGGATTAAACATAGAAATTGAGATGGTCGACATTTAATTGTTTAAATTGTTTTATTTAATTCTTAATTAAATTTCTTAGGTTTGTGATAATCATTAATAGTATCTCGATAAATATAAATCAATCTTTAATTAGAAACTACAGAAAAAAACATAATTTTAAAATAAAAGTAACTTTTATTTACTTTCGTCGTTATCTTCCCTTCTGATAACCTTTACAGCGTCCATTTTAACGGTTATGGGGATAGGAACAGCAGCTTCCAGAAGTTCTACGACAATTTCTTCTTTTTGTTTGTTAATCCTGATAACTTTAGCATTTTCTCTCTTAAACGGTCCAGAGATGATTTCAACGATGTCGCTTTTCTTGACGTTCATCTCAACTTTAACCTGTTCAAGCATATGTTCAATCTCTGGATAAGGAATCTCTTGAGGTAAAAGGCCTCTAGCATAAGGCACACCTTGTAAGGTTACTTCAGCATCTGTTTTTGATTCTGCTTCTATGAAAATATATCCTCTCATTCCGTGAGGTCTGATAACTGTAAGGATGCCTTTAGGGTTTTTCTGTAATTTTGATATTAAATAGTCTACAACTTGGTCTTCTCTGTTAGCTGCTGTCCTTAATCCGAATATTTTTGTGTTTTTTTCCATTTTAGTATTAATCTTAAATTAATAGATGTTTCAAAAGAAAAATGATGAAACCGAGTGCTCCAATAATCAATATTCCTAACCCAGTAACTTTAACTACACTGGTATATTCTTGTTTATTAGGCTTTTTTGTGATTCGTAATACTCTAATAGTTTCTTTTATAAATCTTTTTACTTTATACTTCTTAGTCTCTTGAACATCCATATTGAGTCTTAGACTAGGTTTAATTTATAAAGGTTACGGATTTTTTTTTAATTTTAATCTTGGTGGGTTTTAAGATTCTTTTAATAATTATATTGTTTTTTTAAATTAGAACAATAAAAAATAAACTAAATTTAGAAGAATTATTAAAAAGTTTGGAAAGGAATTATTTCATGAATTCTATCCCTAATTCATTTTCAATATCGGTCTTTTTCTTGCCGAAATAAGTGTTCTCTGCTCCAAAGATTTGTTCAGAGTTTACTCCCGTAATGATTAACATCGTTCTTATAGTTCTATCTAAATCCTTATAGATTTGAGCTCCCCAGATTATTTTTGCTTTAGGATCAAGTCTTTCTGAGACGGTTTCTACAATTTTTCTCGCTTCATCAAGAGTTAAGCTTTCACCGCCGGAAATGTTTATCAACGCTCCTGTTGCGTTTGAAATATCAACGTCAATCAAAGGATTATCTAAGGCTTTCTGAACAGATTCGTCAGCTCTACTATCTGATTCTGATTCGCCCATCCCAATCAAGGCAACCCCGCCTTCGTTCATGATTGTTTTAACATCAGCAAAATCAAGGTTTACCAAACCCGTTTTTGTTACCAATTCTGCAATCCCTTTTACTGCGTTGGTGAGGATTTCGTCAGCAACCTTAAATGCTGTCTGTAAGGGTAAATGGGGTGCTAATTCTAACAGTTTTTCGTTAGGAATTACGATCAAAGTATTGATGCTCTGTTCAAGTTTTTCTAAACCAATCATGGCGTTTTCAAACCGATGAGACCCCTCCATGGTGAAGGGAATAGTTACGATGCCTACACTGAGCATACCCATCTTCTTTGCTAACTGTGCAATGATTGGTGCGCTACCAGTACCTGTTCCCCCGCCTAAGCCGCAGGTGATGAAAATCATATCCGCCCCTTCAAGAGACTTTTTTAATTCGTGTTCACTTTCTCTAGCAGCTTCTTCACCTATCTTCGGATTAGAACCGGCTCCAAGGCCTTGAGTCAACTCTTTACCTATTAGAATTTTTTTATCAGCAGTAGTGTACAATAAATCTTGTGCGTCTGTATTTATGGCAATAGTCTCAATACCTTTGATGCCTACTTCAGAAATCCTGTTGATGGTGTTGTTTCCTCCTCCTCCACAACCTATGACTCTAATCCTGGTTTTTTGGCTGGCTATTAACCTTTCCAGTTCCTCATCTAGGTCGGCATTTGCTTTCTTATGAGAAATCTGTTCAGCATATACTCTGGTCTGGGCGTAAGAAGGAGAATATTGCTTATTTTTTTGATGTTCTTGATTTGTGTTATTCTGCTGACTAACTTCTTTAACATATCCATCCATTTTAAAAATTTCCCTCAACCCTTTTTATAACTATTTTTATTATAAATTAAAGAAGTATGATATATATAAAGATTATTGCACTGAAACTTATGCTTTCTTCTCTTCAGTCTTTTCCTGGAGGCTGCTTTCAAAAAGAACTTCTTTTAGAGTAGTTAGCTCTAATAATTTCTGCATGAAGATATTAGTTATTTGTACGGGGAGTTCAGCCGGTATCTTTACTACAGCTTTATTTTCTTTAACCTCTACAGTTATTTTATCTTCAGGGATTTTTAATAAAGACGATAAGAATGAAGCGACTTTTTCAGTGTCATTCTCAATTTTTCTGTTGATCTTAAAAGTATATTTGACTTCTTTTCCAGCTAAAGGGTGGTTAAAATTAACCATTACTCTTCCTCCGGAAACTCTGGTTATAATGCCTATCTTTCCATCTATATCTACTTGTAATCCCGGTCTAGGATCAATCTGGTGTTGTTTAAATGTGGGCATGGGGACAATTTTCAGGTTTTTGATGTCTCTTTTTCCAAAAGCTTTTTCAGGAGGGAGGGTTATATTGTATTCTTTATCAATCTCCTTGCCGACTAATTCATCGTCTAGTCCTGGAAGGATCTGTCTTTCCCCTACGCAAATTGTTGCTGGTTTATATTTAGCCTGAGGGGAGAACAGCCCGTTCCCTTTAGCTATTTTTTCTTCAGTTGTATCAAATACTGTTCCGTCAGCTAACTTGCCCGTATAATCAATTTCAACAAAATCTTTATTTTTAACTACCATCTTTAGGTTTTACTTTTGTCTTTATTTTTGTCTTTATTTATAAAAGTTTTTATTAAATGTTTCTTGTGT
>JAHJDB010000031.1 GCA_018812765.1 Nanobdellota archaeon | reverse complement strand
CTTAAACAGATTTTAAAACGGCATAGTAGAAAAAGTCGCCGGCATGGCCTAAAAGATGTAAAATCTGCTAAGCGATACTTTAGCTATAATTAAGTTCCGAGCCAAAGAATAATTAAGAAAACGTATTTTTTTCTATTTCTCTTTCAGGCTCGGCAGGTTTTACCAGCCAAGACGACTTTTTTCTACAAGCCTTTTTAAACATAACCTTTTTAAATAAGCGAATAAAAAAAACAATAGATAGATGTTCTTGAATCTTTAAAGCAAAAAGTGCCAAAATCCAGTAAAAGATTTTGTACTTTCCGAAAATGAAAAGCACTAAAAACATCAAAGTTCCTGAAAAGATTGTAGACCAAGTCCTCGGCCAAGAAGAAGCAGTGAAAATCATCAAAAAAGCTGCTCAGCAAAGAAGACATGTCTTCCTAATCGGTGAACCTGGAACCGGCAAAAGCATGCTAGGATTAGCTTTAGCCGAACTCATGCCCAATTCTGACTTAAAAGACATTCTTTCTTACCCTAATCCCAATGATGAAAACAATCCTTTAATCAACACGCTCCCAGCAGGAAAAGGAAGAGAAGAAGTACAGAAATATCAATTTGACGCCAATTCTTCGTTCAAGAATAATAACTTCTGGTTCTTTATCATTCTGATTGTAGTGCTGGCTGCTCCTTGGTTTGCCTGGAACTATTACAGTAAATTCGGAACCATAGAAGCAGCAATAATGACCGCAGCAAGCTTAGTCATCGGCATTTTAGCGATGATGGTCTTCTCTTTAGCCATGAACATGGGGCCAAAAATGTTCAAGACAGCTAAGAGTATTGCTCCAAAAGTGATTGTAGATAATTTTGACAAAAAACAAGCTCCTTTTTTCGACGCTACTGGGACGCATGCCGGAGCTCTGCTTGGCGATGTACTTCACGATCCTTTCCAATGTTTTTTTACTGAACAGTGGTTACAAAAAAAGACTATAGAAGGAGTTAAATTTACAAAGATTAATGAACAAATAGATTCCATCATGAAGAAACACAAAAATAAAATCACAAAAAAAGAAAAAAATAATTATGAAACGGTTCATCTTCCTAAAAACGAGCTATCCATATTAGGTGAAACAAATGGTTCTATTTCTTCAGTAGAGGTTTTATCTTGCAATAGACATGATTATATTGGCGAAATGATAAAACTTACAACTTCAGAAAATAAAGAACTCATTGTTACACCAGAACACAAAATAGCCCTTTGGAAAAACGGAAAGACTAATTATGTTGAAGCTAGAAATATTAAGACAGGAGACCAGGTAGTTGCTCAAGCAGAAGATATAATTATAGATGAACAAGACATCATAAATACCTACGATGAAAAACAGCAGGAACAATGTAGGCTTTATTATAAATACCAAGAGCTTAAAACACAAAATCCAACTTGGGGCTACAAAAGAATTTCAAAAACTCTTGGACAACCAGAAGCGAAAACAAGATGGTGGCATTCAGGCAAACATACCCCTACCCCGATACAGACAATCAACTGGTTAAAAGAAAAAGGATTGATTCCTTTGAAGATCGATAACCTTCGCTTGCCTTTAATGGCAAAAATTCTCGGCGCAACTTTTGGAGACGGGGGAATTTTTGAAAATTTAAATGGAATCTTTTTATCCAGTTCTGAGCTGGAAGCCGTTAAGGAATTTGGCGAAGACCTCACCGAAATCTTTGGTGACGATGTAGAAGAAAACTCTCGGATCATTGAAGGAGGAGAATATGGACATTCTTGGTGTTATCAAAACACAAACAGAAATATCATCAGATTTTTTATAGCTTTAGGCACACCTAAAGGCAATAAAACTAAATTAGAACTTAAAATTCCTTCGTGGATTTCACTTAAGCAATCTTGGGAAGATGAGTTCTTCGGTTCTTTCTTTGGAGGAGAATTAGGATCGCCCAGCCTTCATAAAAAGGGAAATCGACTTACAACTTTAGAAGTAGGAATTACCGGAAAACCACAATTTAATCAAAATAGGATAGAATTTTTTAACAAAATTGCGGATTATTTAACGCAAAAAAAAGTTTACTGTAATTCAATATATATCAGAAAATTAAACGAAGAAAGTATTATTTATCGATTACAAATCAAAAAAAAAATGGATAACGTTCTCTATTTCCTGATGAATACAAAACTGAATTATTGTGAATATAAAAAAGTTAGACTATATAAAGCATTAGGAAACTGGTCTGACCTTAAGATCAAAAAATATGAAGAACTGATTAAGAAAGGCTATGGCGCAGAGCATGCTATGAAAACTCTCAACTTAACACCTAACTCACTTTACTTACTGCTTAATCATTTCAAACCTATAGGAGCAGAAGCATGAAATTAACATTCCAAACAATCACTAAAGTAGAAAAAATCCAATATCAAGGTAAACTTTACAATGTTACAACTAGTTCCGGGAACGTTGTAGTTAATGGAATACTCTGTAAGAATTCAGGCGGACTAGGAACACCAGCTAACCAAAGAGTCGTTGCGGGAATGATCCATAAAGCCAACAAAGGAGTTCTATTCATAGACGAAATTGCTACCTTACATCCTCGGACTCAGCAAGAATTATTATCAGCATTACAAGAAAAAAAATTCCATATCACCGGACAGTCAGAAAGAAGCGCCGGAGCGATGGTCAGGACCGAACCGGTTCCTTGTGATTTTGTCCTTGTAGCTGCAGGAAACTTAGAGACGATAAAAAACATGCACCCTGCTTTAAGGTCGCGTATCAGGGGTTACGGCTACGAAGTGTTCATGAACGAAACTATGCCTGATAATAAGATCAATAGATTAAAAATTGCCCGCTTTATTGCCCAGGAAGTAAAAAGAGAAGAAGAAAAGATCTCTCATTTCGACATCTCCGGAATTAACTCCATCATTGAAGAAGCTAAAAGAAGAGCTAACCGAAAAGGTCACCTCACTTTGCATTTACGAGGATTAGGTGGTTTAATCAGAGCTGCAGGAGATTTGGCTAGAGAAGAGAAAGCGGAATATGTAACAGAGTTGCACATCAAAAAAGCTAAACTATGGGCTAGACCTCTTGAACAACAGATCGCAGACAAATACATTGAACGAAAAAAGGAATACGAAGTGATCATGACTTCCGGAGTTAGAGTTGGAAGAGTTAACGGTTTGGCGGTTCTCGGTTCCGGTTCTGCTTATTCAGGAATTTTATTGCCGATAGAAGCAGAGGTAACTCCCGGCGGAAAGAAAGCAGAAATCATCGCTACTGGTAAGCTAGGAGAAATCGCTAAAGAGGCCGTGAAAAATGTCTCTGCTATCATCATGAAACTTTTCGGAGAGGATATCAAAGAGACTAAAGACATCTTTGTACAGTTTTTACAGACACACGAAGGCGTAGAAGGAGATTCCGCCTCTATAGCTGTAGCGACTTCAATCATTTCTGCACTTAAAGATATTCCTATCAAACAAGATGTAGCCATGACTGGTTCGTTGTCTGTCCGAGGAGAAGTTTTACCAGTGGGTGGAGTTTCATCTAAAGTAGAAGCGGCTATTGATGCAGGTATCAAGACTGTAATCGTACCCAAATCAAACTTACAAGACATCGTGATCGAGAAAGATAAACTAAAACAGGTTAAGATCATTCCTGTAGAGACGATTAAAGAAGTCCTTGAACACGCCCTGGACTGGAAAGGAAAGCAAAAGATGAAAGAAAAGATTCTAAAACATTAGTTCAGGTCGAACTTGCCCTTCGTTTTTTTTAAATATTCTTTAAGTTTCAAGTCCCCATACAGATTGATAATCAATAAAAACTGGTCTTCTTCCTGAGCAGAATTTAATCCCTGAAAATAGCTTTTCATGATCCTTTCTTGATAGATATTGTCATCTAAGCTATTGATCAGTTCTTTATTCATATCAAACTTAGACAGCTCTTTAAATTCTTCCCGGTATAAAAAATCCAGATAATGGATATAAGCTGTCCCTAGCAAGTTTTGGGTGATACGACAAATTTTCTTTTTTGCCTTGCTGGCATAACCCTGCGGGGTTTCACGCTTAATTTTATCTTCCAGATTGGTATAAGTTTTCTCCACTTTTTCAAATATCTGATCAGAATTATCCTGAAGATACTTCCTTAATCCGCCTAAAAGAAGATATTTAAAATTCTGCATGACCAACGGTGGTTTCCCCATAAATCTTATTGGTTAAAGCTATTTTATAAATCTTATCAGAAATTGTTATAAAAATAACCATAATATTTATAAATCAATCCCTAATTAAGAGTTAAACATGGCAAGATCAAAATTAAGGTCAAGAAGGATGCCTTCAGGAGCGCTTTATCATGGTTCCAGGAGCAAGAAAAAGTTTGAATTGACAGGATTTGCAGTCAACACCAAACTTAGTAAAGAGAAGAAAGTTAAGACTACCCGAGTTTTGGGTGATCATCTGAAAAAAGCTTTACTTTCGGCAAAGGAAGTTAATGTCGCCGATAAAAAAGGCAAGACTACTAAGACTGAAATTCTTAACGTAATCGAAAATCCAGCTAATCCGCACCTAGTCAGAAGGAACATCATCACGAAAGGAGCGGTCGTAGAAACTAAGCTGGGCAAGGTTAGAGTTACCAGCAGACCAGGACAAGAAAGCGTTGTTAACGGTATACTGGTTTGATTTTCTAATATTCTTTTTATACAATACTTTTTCTGAATGGTTACTATCATCCTTACCAAAAGATAAAGGAGCAAATCACCCTAAGATAAGAAGGTTTAAGCTACTTTTAAGCATTAACATTTATATAGATTTGAAAAAACAAAGATTAAAATGGATGTTAGCGAAGCTCTATCGCTGATTAAAAAGGGATTGAAGACAGAAATAGTTGAGTCAAAGCACTTTTTGGAACAGTGTAAGGATAGAAATGTGGACATTGATTTTGTTAGAAAAGTAATTATGAATAATGATATCTTGGGAGTTCTTGAACAAGATAAAAACTTATATAAAATCTGGTTCTTTTATGAGCAACGCAAAGATTCAAATATAATCTTAAGAATACTAACTGATAAGAGATTAAGATTAGTAACGGTTTTTCCCTGTTATTCAGAAAGAAGAAAAAGATGAAAGAAGAAAAAGCTAAAGTAGTGTATAATTTTGAAGATGACGTTTTTTTAGCTAGGCCTCTTGAAAGAGATTATGATTCTTCATTTCAGATTGGTAATTTTATATTTGATTTAGATCAGAATAATAAAGTTCAAGGTATAGAATTAATAAATGCGTCAAAAATGTTCGGCGTTCCTAAAGCTTTTTTGAAAGATATGATTTCTGGAAAAATCGAAATTGTTGTTTCTGAGAGATATATTCAAATTAATATCCAAATTAAAACCAAAGTAAGAAATGCTGATAATACTAGTTCCCTTTCTATTGAAAGAGTTAAACCGGAATTTATTAATCCGACAGAACTTCACTTGGCGATAGCATAAATTAAGTTTTTGAAATCATCTAATTACCCCAATTTCCCATCAAAGTTTCTAATCCACCAAATTTCAGAAAATAATTCTCTAAAAAACCGATCCCAAAAATTATTGCTAAAAGGATTAAAATTATTCCCGCAAATCCTAAAGATATCCCCGTTATGGCCATCCCTCGCCCCTTCATGTTTTCCCGATGGGTCTGCATCAAGCCGCCGATGCCAAAAATTATCGCCAAAGTGCTGAACAGAGGAAGAACCAACCCAAAAATGCCTAGAACTAAAGACATAAAACAGAATTCTGAATGGAACTTTTCTTCGTAAGGATTTGGACGTGAAATTTCTTCAGAACTTTCTTGCAGCTCAAGAGGTGTTGTGGAGTTAGGCATTGTTAGGTTTTTGAAAAGCTTTAGAGATCTCTTCCGGTCTCCAGGAAGTGTGTTTCTGAAGGGTTTCCTTCATTTCAGTTTCAGAAGCACCAATCTGTCTCTCTTTCTGAATCCAGTCTTTTAGTTCCTGCAGATTATACGCTTCAGATTTCCTTGCTTTGACGAAATGAGTTATCAGCAAGATGATGATGATCAACAGGATCAAGCCTGCGCTTCCGGCAAGGGCATGAAACTTATAATCTTCCCAGAACTGGTCTAAAGCAGATTTTTCTGGGACTGGTACGGGTGGCTGGTAGGCAAAAGTAGGAGGAGGTAATTGAGTGGAGACTTGAGCAGGTGCTGGACCGGGAGGAGAAGCTATTTTACAGGATTTTTCTTCAAAAGGCTTTAAGTAAGAAGTTCCGCAGGCATGCTCATCAAAACAAGTTCTTTGGTTTGTACTAAGGTAACATTCTGACCATAAGGAACATATCCAGGATTCCTCGCACTGTGAACACTCTTGTGTTTCTGTTCTGGGAGCTTGACAATTGTTCAGGTCTGTACAAGTTCTGGATTGCTGCAGGTTAGCGTTGCAGAAAGACCAGGAGTTGCAGGCCCATTGTGAAGAACAATAAGTACCGCCGCCTTTTTTTGAAGGAGGAGCTTCTCCACCAGATATAATTGTACAGCCCTTATCATCAACACAGAAAAAAGCGTCTTCAGAACCATCTGAACAGGTTACAGTGACTTTATATTTTCCATCATCTGAATCTGAAGCAGTATTGTAGATTACCGTTAGGCCAGATTTGATGTCTACTAGATCACTGGCAGAATTTCTTATCTCTACGAATGGAGTTCCGGTACAGCTCGTAACGGTAATTGAGACCATTTCTCCGGAGCTGTAATCTTTTTTGTTGGTAGTTACATCTATTGCTGTGGCTAAGGAGATTAGTAGAAGGAAAGTTACAAAAAAGAAGATTAATTTTTTCATTTTTAGTAGGTTTTTTCAAATTTGCCGAATACTGTTGGACTTTGTTTAGTGTTGTAAACCAGAACACTCTTTTTCTTGACGCTTGTTTTGGCATAATTGACGATTGCGGTATAAGTTTTGTCCTTTGTTAAACCGTCTTCGATCTTCTCTGATTTTATGGACAGGACTTTATCATTAGCTCCGTAGAGGACTGTGTAGACGGTTACTTCGGTAGAGAATGTTTCGGTTGCCGTAATGTTAGTTACGAAAGCGTCAGTTGTATCGGCATCAGTTAAGGAGATTTTTTTGTTTTGCGTTTCCGGTTGTCCTTTAGTACATCCACTTAAGTTTAGTTTACAATTTGCACATGAAAGTGTACCGCCAATATATTTTCCGGATTGATTTGATTCAACCCATCCAAAATCTGTGCACACCTTTCCACTAAGATTAGTACCATCGCATTGTTCATCAGTATCTATGACTTCGTCGCCACAAACAGCCTGTTGCTGTTGTTGTTGTGTTAGCATACAAGTGTTAATTGTTTCATTGAAAGTGTAACCTTCATTACAAATATACTTACATTTACCAGCTAAAGTACAAGCAGAAACTAATGTTCTAGTTGTATTTGCAGTTAAATTAGTATCATCGCCTTGACAAAGAGTAGCATTTGCGGGAGTTGTGCCTATGCAAGAAT
>JAHJDB010000001.1 GCA_018812765.1 Nanobdellota archaeon | reverse complement strand
TTTGTTTGTTGTTAGCTTATTGACAGTTTCAATGGCTACTGCTCTTACTAATAATGTAGAGCTGACCTTGAGTTCTGTTAAAGTTAATGGCGAAGATGCATTAGGAAAAGTCCTTGCTGTTGAAGAAGGACAAACATTAGATATAAAAGTTGGTCTAGTTGGTTCAGTTGATCAGAATGGTGATCCAGACCCTAGTTTGGATGTAGAAAATATCCAAGTTGAAGCAGAGATTTCTGGGTACGAATATTCTGATTACGAAAGTCTTCAAGATACAACCCAATTATTTGATCTTGCTTCAGGTACACTTAAGTTTGTTAACTTAAAAGTAACCTTACCTACAAAATTAGAAAAAGATACCTACTGGCTAAGATTAAGGGTAATGGATAAGAACACAGATGCTATTGTTGAAAAGATCGAACTTGCTGTTGAACCTGCAAGACACGGTTTAGACATCGCTGATGTTGCTTTCTCTCCAGGAAACACCGTTAAAGCTGGTAAGTCCTTGATGGCTACTGTTCTATTAGAGAACTTTGGTGACAAGGTTGAAAAAGACGTTAAAGTTACTGTTGAAATCCCAGCCTTGGGAGTCAGCGCAACTGAATATGTTGACGTAGTTCCAGATGATAAAGACTGGGACCAAGATCCAAACGTTGCATACGAAGACGTTGAAGAAATGGTTTTAATGATTCCAAACACTGCTAAAGCGGGCGAGTATGAAGTTAAAGTATCCGCAAGATACGATAACATGTATGAAACAGTTACCAAAACCTACACCTTAAATGTATTGGCTGACAAAGAATTTGCAGCTCAAGATAACAATCTTATCTTAGCTGTAGGTCCAGAAGGTCAAAATGTAGCTGCTGGTAAAACTGCAACATACGCTGTAGCCTTAACAAACGCTGGTAGCACTTCAAAAGCTTTTGCTGTTGGAGCTGCTGCAGGTAACTGGGCAACATCTGTTTCCTTAAGTGAAAGCTTAGTTGTCTTAGAACCAGGTAAAAACGCTGTTGTTTACATGGAAGTAGCTGTAGCAGAAGATGCTGCTGCTGGAGAACACCTTGTATCACTAGTAGTTAACTCTGGTAACGAAGACTTGAAAACAGTTGTCTTAAAAGCAAATGTTGTTGAAAGTAAACCTGCTCCAGTTACTGGAACAAGCGTAAGCTTGAGAAACGGACTTGAGATTGCTTTGGTCGTACTAGTTGTTCTACTAGTCGTCATCGGATTGATCGTTGGTTTCAGCAGATTAAGAAAAGACGAAGAAGAGGAAGAACAGACTTACTACTAAGGTAGTAATCTCTAGTTCGGAGGTCCTCCTCCAAATCTTTTCTTTTTTTTCTTTTTTTTGGAGGTTTCTTTTTGTTTAACAAATTTTTTATAGACTTTATTTTAACTTTATTTTTAGGATGGAAATAGCAATAATTGGCGCTGGACCGGCAGGATGTTATGCTGGTTATTTACTTTCTAAGTCCGGACATGCAGTTACCATCTATGAAAAAAAGCCGGAGATCGGCCTGCCTATCCAATGTACGGGATTATTGACTGCCGATTTTGATGAATTCGGAATAAACCTCAAGAATTCTTTGGTAAACACTTTTGAAAAGTTAGAGGTCAATTCTCCTAATGGGAATAGATTAGAAGTTGAACAGAAAGAGTATTTAATCTGCAGAAAAAGATTTGATAACCTTCTGGCAGACCTAGCTAAAAAGTCCGGCGCAAAAATTCTTTTGGAACATTCTTTTGCCGGCAAGGATAAAGGAAAGCTCATTATCAAAGATAAAAAGAATAAAAATGAAGTGAGAGTCTCTCCCGACCTAGTCATTGCTGCTGACGGGCCTTTGTCACCTACAGCCAAGGCCTTTGGATTATACTGTCGGGGAAGAAAAAACTATCTAGGTATCCAAGCTACAGTTACCGGAAGCTTTGACAAAACCAAGTATCTCACTTATTTTGGAGAAGAAACCTGCCCGGATGCTTTTGCTTGGATCGTTCCGGAATCTTCTGATACAGCCAGAGTGGGTTTAGCCGCTACAAAAGATACCAGAGAATATTTTGATAATTTCATCGGGATAAATAAGTTTAAGGTGGAAGAAAAGCTGGCCGCGATAATCCCGGTATATGATCCAAAACAGAAGATGAATAAAGATAATTGTTATCTTTTGGGAGATGCGGCTGGGTTTGTAAAAGCTACAACCTTGGGGGGGATTATTCCAGGGATGAAACAAGCCGAGATCTTAGCATATTGCATCAATAATGGAAAGAATTATGAAAAAGAGCTTAAACCTCTTAAAAAAAGATTGAAGATGCATTTGACTTTAAGAAAAATAATGGGTAAGTTTTCTGATAAAGATTGGAACTTGTTAGTTTCTTACATGAATCAGGTCTTAGTTAAGGATGTTCTACGCCAACACACTAGAGAGAACCCTGTTCCTTTGGTCAGAAAAGCCTTGATGAGAGAGCCTAGGTTTCTGTATTTTTTGAAATATTTGTTTTAAAAGTCAATCTTTCTTGAGGAAATGTTTTTAATCTACTTCCACAACAACAAAAATAATAAAAAGAGCAGATTGCCTGAGGAGTATTATGGAAACGAAGAGAATGAAGCTGGTCTTTTTTGACATGGACGGTACGGCAGTACGTTATACTAATTCTTCATTTCATTCCAGCTGGGATGCTCTTGGTTTAGCGGTCGGAGTAGGTGAAGAATGGGACCGCCTCTTAAACTATTACATCTCTAAACCTGACCTTTACGAAGAATGGTTTGATAAAAATTGTAGATTTCTTACTGGTTTGTCCGTTGCACCAGTTATAAAAAAAATATTTCCTCCCCCTTACGCGCCAGGTTTTTTAGATTTTTGCAGTTATCTTAAGGATAATGAAGTCTCGACGGGGATTATCAGCGGCGGCATCAGTCTTGTTGCTGAGAGAATTGAAACAGAAGCGAATCTTGATTTTATCATTGCTAACGACCTTCATGTAAAGGATGGAAAATTTACCGGAACGGGGACAAATAGAGTGTCTTTATCAGGGAAAGGAGAATTTGTCAAAAGTAAGCTTGAAGAGTATAAAGTGAAGAAAGAGGAAGCGGTCTTTTTCGGAGATCATTTAAATGATATTCCTGCCTGGAAAGAAGTAGGTCTGCCGATAGGCATGAATTTGAAAGACAAATCCTGTTACAAATTTGTACAAAAACACTTTAAAGATTTTCATGAAGCCTTGACCTATTTTAAAAAAGAGGGATTGTTATGCCAACATTAATCGCCTGCCTATCGACAGGTAAAGGAACCTGGACTGAAGTGATCAAGATCATCAATTCTCAGCCATGGGATAAAGTTTTCTTGATAACCAATAATTTTGGGAAAGAAAATTTCAAGGCCGATAAGAATACAGAATTTATTCTCATAGAAGATGTTTTATATAAAGAAACTTCAGACCTCTCTGAACAGATCAAAAACCAGCTGAAAGGAAAAATCAGTGATTTTGAAATTGCTTTGAACTTTGTATCTGGCTCTGGAAAGGAACATATGGCCTTGTTAGAAGCGGTTCTGGAATTGGGGTTAAACTTTAGGTTGGTTTCTTTACACAAGAATCAGTTGGAAGTGCTAGGGTTAAAAAGATAAAAAAATTAATTCATCGCTCCATACCACTGATACAATAATAGATCAACAGCCTTGATGATGCCGTAATCGCTTCCTTTAACCTTGATGCAGATTCCGGAATATTCGATGCTTGGTTCAGCAGCCAGTTCTAATTCTACCACCGGTAATCCTTTAGTATTGTTGCAGCTAAGGATTTTTCTGTCTTCACATCCGGGATATTCTTCTATACAGGCTCCGACAGAAGTCCGGTCGATCCCTTTGCCGATATTGGCGCTTAACTCTCTCATCGCCACAACATAATGGCCGCTCTGTACTTTTGGATCGATGGCGATGTAAACTTCCAGACCGTTGTTAAAATCGGGAGAGAGAGATCCTTTGATAGGGATATCTTCTAGTTCTTTAGGAGCAAAATGCAGTGGAATTTTCACTAAGGTATCAAATCGTTTTACTTCTGTCCACCACAAGCCGTCTGCTTTGACAAAACTGAAACCGTTGTAAAGGTAGCCTTCTTCTTCCTTCAGATTTCCTTGAAGATTGTCTTGATGAAGCTGATCGACATCTACGACTGCGGCAGCTGTAAAATGTCCGTATACTTTAAATCCGGCAATGATCAGGACAAATATTCCTATTATGACTAGAACTATGATTAAAGTGCTTTTGCTGTCTTCTTTAGATGAAGGTTCAGAATCTAAATCTTTGGCTGACTCGGTAGAAACTTCTTCCTCTTCTGTTGGTTCTTCAAAAAAATTGTCTCCAACCTTTAATTTGTCCATTTTTTGTCTTTTTGCCTTTATATTTAATAAGATATCTGTAGTTTAGTAGATAAAAGTGAATTTAGGAACAATTTTATAAATCTGGCTTTTTTTTAAGGGTAAATATGGGACTACTAAAGTGGATTGCAAAATGGTGGAAAAACGACACTATCGATAGAAACGAAGAAAGAGATAAATTCTTCGCTGAACCTTTTAAAGGACAGATTAGAAAAAAAAAATGTGATTACATACACACAACAGACCTTTTCAAAAAACAAGTAGACTCCTGTAATCATATTTGGGAAAAACAAAGTGGGGCTATGAATCGTGGTGGCGGCAAGTTTGAACAAAGATTAATTTGTAAAAAATGTGGTAAAGTGACTTATCATATAAGTTGAGAATATTGGTGCTGTTTTGTGATTTTCTAAATTCTGTAAAAGAAAGTTAAATTTATTTTTTTTATGGAAAAAAAAGATTAACTTTTATATTAAAGGTAGGATTTACACCAGAAGTAGTAAGCCCTTGGTGGCGTTTAGAAACCAAGCGCTAACCCCATGCCCCTTCTTAATTGTTTTATTAACGAAAAGTGCTGAACTATTTATATTTTTCGTCTAAAAATGTATCCCACATCGGGCTACGAACTATATATACCTCCCTTCTCGTAATCATTTCTGAAGTGCGCGTTCTTCGTCGACAAAACGGAGGTAGTAAACATGAAGTGTAAAATATGCAAACAGGAAGCAGAGAAGAAAGTTTGTCCAACGTGCCAGGAGTTTTTAGAGTGGGCATATCCAGGAGAAAGAGCGGAAGATATCATGAAGAAATATAAAGAATTATCTGACGCGCATTTCCATTTGAGGAGGAGGAAACGAAAATGAAATGGGAACTAATCGTTGTAGCATTATTTTGGTTATTGTATTGCCCTATAAGTGTTGTTATCTGGGGAAATAATCTCAGCAGTTTAGTAGTAATCCTGAGCATAGGAATTGTTTTTACTACCCTATTCCTCGGTAGTAGGTTAATAATGCAGCATATCAAAGCCAGGAATTACAATGTGTTGATCAAGGAGAAAATGGATATTCTTGACCAATTAGAGAACGAAGAGACAGAGCCGGAAGCTGATTCAGAAGAAACTGAAACAGTTTTGGAAGAAAAAGCTTCTGCTCCTCAAATTCAAGAACCATTAGACTA
>JAHJDB010000030.1 GCA_018812765.1 Nanobdellota archaeon | reverse complement strand
TCCCAAGCGTTATTGGTAGCAGTGTTATTAATCTGCTCAAAAGGCATGTTAAGAACAGTAGTTGAAACTCCATCCTTCAGCCAATTATAGATCGGCTTGACACTATGGCCGTCTAAATCAATGGTAACAACATTAGCAGTAAGATTTTGAGTAGTATCATCAGTTGCCGGATTAGTAGTATTTAAGGTAAGGGTATCTATTGAAGGAGGATTATTAGTTACTAAGATACTGTCTACACCGCTAAGAATATCATACCCCTGCGATGAGCCGTCACAAGTGCCGTTCCAGTAAAAAGTTCCCGCGGAAGTGAAAGAACGGACATATTCATATAGCAAAGAAGTGGCATTATAAGTCATGTTGATGGGTGTAGAAAAAGTTGTCGAAGTGTTGAAGCTGATCTCACAGAAAACTCCTGCTCCAGTGATACTGTTGCCACTAGAATCAGAATAATTGGCAAAAAACTTTACCTCTAATCCGGGAATGACGTCCAGACCCAAATCGTTTTGGTCGTAAAAAGTAGCATTGCTGGTAGTTCCTTCCGCAAAGACGGTCAAACCGGTCAAAGATAAAGTTCCTGAAAATTTACTGATTAAAGCTACTGCAGAAACAATTAAAATTGCGGCTATGGCAACAATGATTACTTTTTTTGTGCTTGAATTGGAAAATCTCTTAAATTTTGATTTATTATTTTTAATATTATTATCTTTAGAATAATTGCTAGAACTACCCTGTTTTTCCCCTCTTTTTTTGCTCAATTTAACCTAAACAACCCTTTTAATATAATTATATTCTTTTTAACGTTAAAATGATTATTTTACCCTTTATAAAGATTTCTTTTTTAAGGGCTAAATACCCTTCCAAATTATCCCTAAATAAGATTTAAAAAAAAACTGAACGGTGTGAAAATGCATTTAATAAAAATTGAAAAGATCTTGCTAAACCAAGGGGTTTTTGAAACTAATTTTTACTAAATCTTTGTTAAATGCAATCTTTTTCTTAAAAGAGTTTAAACTTAGTCTATCTCTAAATAAATGCTAACAGTGTTAGTGTTAGGCTTATAGTTCCTTAATAGAACCGGAACTTTGATCTCATAATCATAAGTTCCGAATCGACCAACTTGAGAAGAATTGGTTTCAGTGACAAAAACCAGATCTTCCTGATCTATAGAATCATATTCGCCATCATCATCATCAGACATATCCCATAAAATGCCGGTCTGAAAAGTAGAACTGTTAGTACTATTGATGATTGAAACATTAGAAAGAATAACATCATAGATGTTAAAAGATCTTACCGTCTTGGGATTAGTCCCATCAATGCTGTAAAGATTGGTTATAGAACTATTAAAGCTGCTCATGTTCAAAGCAGTATCTACTTCAGTAAAATCATCAGAAGACGTGCTAGAATCATCCTTTCTTCCTAAAGCCTGTAAAGAATTAAAATTAACATTACTATCTGTATCGGCCAGATAAATATTTTTTACTTGGGAAGCGAGATCCAATACAAGGTCAAAATCTAAACCTAGGGCTAAACTGCCAGCTGCACTTCCATAAAAAATGGACGAGCTGTCAATAGAGATATTAGCAGAAGCATTATTGTTAGATTCGTTGCTTTCGGCAACAGAATTTTCCGGATCGATGATTACGCTGATAGTACTCAAGTCCAATTGGGAAGTCCAATTGATTGTAGTGGTATTAGAAGAATTGGCACCTACATAAAGAGTCTGGTTGATTATTTCTATTCCATCATCCAAAAACTGAACCACTGTGGTTGCGACGGTATCTCCCAGATTGTAGATAGTGGCATTTATCAGGATTACCTCTCCTTCTAGAGGAATAAGATTGCTAAACTGGATGTCAGAAGAATTTAAGGTTAAATCTACGCCAGACATAACTGTATACATTGTTTCTAAGAGCGGTTTACTGTTAACGATTAAGGGTTCTTCTTCAATGGTAAAAGTTACTTCTTCAGAAGTGTTGATATTATCAGAAGTATCGTTTGCTATTATCCTTAAAACATATTCTCCGGTTTGATCAATATTATCCAAACTTCCCCCATAATTATTTTCGGAAAGGGAAACTAAGATTATTTTTTCGGTCGATAAGTCCGGTTTAGTTATCTCTGCTTGAACTACGCTTATCTCCACATTATCCTTAACTTCAGCAGATATCAAGATGCTCTCAGATTTTGTAAAAACAGTCCCACCTAAAGTCTGGATATTTCTGATTGAAGGAGGGACTAAATCATAGACCATAAAGTTTGTTGGTTCAGAATAATTAATCTCATTTGAAGAATCTAAAGCAATAACTTTTAATTTGTAAAGTCCAGGTCTTAAAGTGTTGGTGAAAATGGTGGAAAAAGTATTATTTTCTTGGAATGATAGATCTTGATACTGGATGCTTTCGTCCGGCAAGGTAATCTCAGTAAAGACATTAAATAAAGAGAAGTTAGTAGTCACTCTGGCAGAAATTATCACCTTATCGCCGCTTTTGAAAGCTTGCCCAAGAAGAGGCTTTATCTCCAGAATGGAAGGGGTTCCACTAGTAAAAACGGAACCAAAAGCTAAAGCTACCAAAACAACCATACTGACTAGCAATATTCTTCTACCCTTCATCTTCAATCAATCTAGTACAGTTCCGCTTTTCTAAAAAGAATCAACAAACTTAGGACCTTTTTAATAACAGCTGTGAATAGCCCCCATGATAATGTTCAACTTTTTGTAGGAACAGCCGGTCTTCTGAGAAATCTTCCTCTAACAATTCATTGTAAATGTTAGCTACGTCGTTAAGAAGATATTTCATGTTCAGTAAATCATTCCTGCCTCTACATTGGTGCAACTGATTTATTTTTACCAGAACACATAATTTCTTATGCAGCCGAGGCATCTTCACCTTGATGGAGGGGTCAACTTTTCCTCGTAGAGAGGTGACTGTCTCTTGATTAGCTAATAAAGCATAATAAGGTTTAACGGCCCGGTCAAAATCAAAATTATTGATATGCTGTTCAGCTTCGTCAAACAGGATAGAAAAGGCAGTATCCTTTAACCTTACCAATCCTGCTTCTTTATATTCTTTGGGAGCACACTTAGAATAGCTGACTTGACCATTAGAAGGTCCTGGCTGAGGAGAAGAGATCACTTTGCTTCTATTCAAAGACAAAGGATTACTAAATGGAGGAGGACTGCTTGAAGACACAAAAGAAGAAGGAAAAGGTTTTTGTTCTCCTCCTTTTTCAAACATCTTAGTGAGGTCCTTTATTTTATCAAGAACCGGTTTTAATTTAGTGAGTGCTTTTTCTTTTAAAGAACTTTCATTTGAAGAATCATTTTTTATTTTAGGAGGCGCCCCGCTTTCCTTGTGAAGATTAGCTTCTTTTTTCTTCTTGAGAGAAATTAGATGTGAAAATAGCAATCCTACTATCAACACTGTTCCTAAAGCCAAGAGGATATCGTAAAAAGAAAGATCACTGGTCAGACCGCTAAAGGTATCAGCAATCGAAAAGCCGGTAAGAAAATTAGAAGAGCCCGTTCCATCTTTAAAAGCTTTAAAGTTAGGAAGAAGCAAGGTAACGGTTTCCTTAAAATCTTCTGGCTTGACTTCTTCTTTGACCAAATAACTGTATTCGAATTCCTTAGCGCTTCCTAATTCGGCAGTTAATAATAAATCAGATTCTATTGACTTAAGTGTTTTATCTAGCCCTATTTCTTTGAAGTTGCTAACTACATCTTTAGGAATATTTTCTAATAATAAGGCATCGGTGATTTCAGTGTTTCCTAGGGTAATCTTTTTAGTGACCAAGTAGACGGTTTTATCTCCCCCATTTAGATAAGTTATGGTTACAGGAGTAACTTCTGCCTCTACAGCAATTTCAGAGTTAAATTTAATGATTTTAGAAAGATATTTTTCTATTTCCTTATCTGTCTTATCAGAAAAGATTTTGTTTAAATATTTTTCAGCAAGAGCAGAGATGTCACTTTCTTTAATCCCGAGCTGGAACTTATTCTGATTTTCTTTTTTTACTGAGGAGACCATTCCTTTCTTCAGATCGCTTAGAGATTTTAGATATTCCTCAACTCCTTTCTTCATCACCCCAGCATCTTTTCCTAATAAATTACCAAGGTTATTTTTTAACTTGGTCAGTTCAGCTTTCTGGTCTTTAAAGACATTGTTTATTTCGCTTAAGAGCACTTCTTCGGGGATGTTCTTTTTGAAATCATCGATCTTTTTCTGTGATTCATCTAGTAAGTCTGTTACAGATTCGAGATGATTGTTGACCTTTTCTGTCCAAGAGGCCGTGTCTTCTATCTCTTCAACTACGGTCGTTACTGAAGTGTTTGTTGTTGCCGTAGTAGAGTTTGAAGTTACATTAGTTGAATTGACAACAGTCTCTTCTAGAAGAAGTTTTTTTTCGTCTTCAATAGTGATGTTCACCTCAGTTGAAAAAGCTCCTTCATTGCCGGCAGTATCGACAGCAGAAAGCTTATAATAATAAGTTTTGCCCAGATTGATAGCATTATCTAAGACAGTTTTTTCTGAACTGCTTTTGTAAGCAATGCCTCCTGAATTAGCAATCGTCGACCGATAGATATTATAATGGTCGATATCCACCCCATTATGGAACCAGCTGAGAATGACTTTTCCATCTTCCCTGACGGCTGTAACCAAAGTAGGAGCTTCAGGAGGTACAGTATCAACCAAGAAGATCTTCCCTTTAGTAATCTCGGTCCCCGTCTTGCCATTCATATCTGTAGCTGAAAAATCAAAGTAGCCAATCTTGTTTCCTTCACTATTACCAATAGACATATAGCCTTGCCAAGTTGTTCCTGAACCGAATAAGACAATATTTGTGGAAGAAGTGTTTCCAAAGGCATATTTTAAACTAGGGCTTTGTACATTTTTGGAAGTCTTTAAGTTTACTAAGATTGTTCCTGCTTTTACTGGAGAAGGATCACTTAACTCTATCTCTGCTGTCGGAGGAGCATTGAGCTCTACTAAAAGTTCATAATCTGTTTGAGCTTTGTTATTGTAAATGTCCATACATCTAACATAAAAACTATTCACTCCCACTACAAGGTTGTAGAGCGTTTCCTGGTGGTTTTTTGAACCCGTAACACTAAAAGTAGAAGACATCTGATCATAATCAATAAATTTAGTTTTGTCATATTTACAGGTGGCGTTTTCATTAGTATTTAACTGTAATAACATTGTGGAAGGAATATTAGTAGTCTGAAGAGAATAATTGACCACTTGAGGGGGCTCTACATCTTCTACTGGATTGACAACAACATTGCTATATATTTCACCGGCCGAAGAAGCTGAAAAATCATTAGCGCTGTCATACTTGATATAAGCAATATACTCCCCTGGTTTGTTACTATTACATTCTATTTCCCAAGAGGGGTTAAGGGAAGAAGTTCCGGCTGCAGAAATGTTTCCTAAAGGAACTGTTTTTTTGGTCTTGATAGTTAATCCGGAAGATTCGGGAAGGATCAAGGAAGCACTGACGTCAATCAGATCGACTGCTTCTAAATTCAAAATGTTTTGCGCAGTTAAAGTTCCTTTGCTAGAGTGAGAACCGCACAGATCTAAAGTGACCGGTGTTAAAGAACCAGTAGAGATGGAACCTAAAGCTAGGACTGCTTGAGCTAAAAAAATCAAGAGTACGATTGAAGCGATGATTTTTTTTGATTCCATGGTGTTTTTCTTTTTTAAATTAATTTACTTTTTTCCCTTGGGAACTCTGTAGGGAGGGTCTTGCGACCCTCCTTCAAGAGAAGGGTGGTTTGGTTGTTTTGAGGTTTGGTTTAATTTGTGGTCAAGTGGAATTTAGTTTTGTTTTTTGTTTAAGAGCTCAAAGATCTTCTTGTCATCTTTCATGGCTTTCTCAATACAGTATTCTAAATATTTGCTGAGAGAAGTCTTTTTCAGAATAGCGATAATCTTGGCCTGGGAATGGGCATCTTCTTTCAAACCGATATTAACACGCTTCATTGGCTCTTTTTTCCTCACAAATATACATCTTTATGATAAGTATAACAAAACTAATATAAAAACTTTTCTGTTTTTAGTGTAAAAAATCATAAAGAAAATCTTTGTTATAAAACTATTTTAATTAGAAAAATATTTGAAGTGCCTAAATCTTAAGACTAGAGATTATTTGAAAAAACCGATTTGAAGCCAAACCTAACCATAAGTTTATATAATACCATAGTAATACATTTGTATGACAATGACAATAGCTCAGGTACGCTTACCTGAAGGATTAATACAAGAAGTTGATAAACTAGTTCACAAAGGATTATACATTAATAAATCCGATGTTATCAGAGATGCTTTACGAAAATTAATCCTTGAAAAACAAATTGGATCAATACCTAATACTGGTGATTCGGTCAAGGAAATTAGAGAAATTAGAAAGAAACTTTCTAAAGGTTTTACTCTTAAAGAATTAGATGAGATCAACACTTTAGGAAAATAATTCTTCTGGTTTATTTACAGAAACAAATTTCTTCGCTTTCTTTATTAGAAGGCGATCTCGTGTTACTAATATACATCTCAGCCGCTTTGATATTGCAATATGCATACAGTCAAAGAAACTTATTTCAAAATTGAATTCATATTCTAGTTTTCTTCCAAAAGCATAATCTTCTTCAACAACTTTAACAAATTTAAACTTTGGCTCTTCTTGAATAAAGGCTTGTTTTTCTTTAAATAATTCATTGTTGTTAAGGTTATATTTTATTTCTTTCAAAATAAAACCTGAATAAATAATATTATCTTCTGAAAAGATGATTTTTTCAAAAAAGTTTTCCGCTAATTTCCAATATGGCACTCCATTATTTATATCTCCTTCTTTTTTAAAGAAGTTGAGCCAGATACAAGAATCAACGTAATAAGTTTTTGGTAGCACTTTTTATTTTTCTGAAACCTTCTTAATAAAGATAATCACAGAAGAACCGTAATGTTTACTAATAAATCCTAATCTGTTTTAGGAATTCTCTTAAAGAGTATTTTTAGAAAAAAATTGTTAAAGAAAGATGATAAAAATTTAAAAGAAAAAAAAGAAAAAAAATATACTCCTCTTGGCCTATTGAATATCCATGAAGAAGTAATATGTTTCTAGTGTTGCTCCATCCCCTATAGGAACGACCAATTCGTAGTCAATTACAGTTGAGTTACTGAAATCTCTTTGGTTGGGAGTAACAGCTACACCAAAAGCAAAGTTACCTTTAGCACCAACAGATCCATCGCTAAGAATACTTGAGTTGTAAACCCCGGCTGTTGAAATTCCAACATCAGTATATGAATTCAAAGCTGCTGCTTCTGTAATACTAATTCCCGATACAGTTGTCGCATTAAGATGTGAAAGTGTAGCTGAATCGACGTCTGTTGTTGTAAAAGACCATACACTATCAACTCCTGCTGATGTTCCAGTAACTAAGTTACCAAAGTTAAGAGTAGCGTTTTGCGTAGCAAAAACACTCTTTACTTGGTCATTAGCTACATCTCCAAAACTGAACAAAGCAGCGTTAGCAATTCCTAAGCTTAAACTTGCAGTAACCTGACCGTAGTAACCTGCCCACTTGGTCGTACTTGCTGCGGAAGTTAAGTTCAATTCAGTCACGTTTCCACCTTGAGCAGCGTCAGTTTGTGAAGTCGTTTCGTTAAACGTATCAGAAGTTCCTTTTGATACTCCTGCTCCGGCAACGGCATCCTCTATATCTACAGCTAATGCTAATGGCAGTAAGCTCAAGAGCATCATAGCAGAGATCAGTAATACTAATCCTTTTTTATTACTCATTATTAAACACCTCATTTTTTAGACATCAAACCCCCTTTCTGAACATATACGACAGTGCAGTAAAAGCACTTAACTCTTACCTGTACACTCATATATATTCAAGGTAATATGTCTTTTTCACAAG
>JAHJDB010000029.1 GCA_018812765.1 Nanobdellota archaeon | reverse complement strand
CGATCTATTTACACTTTGGGCATTTCATATCGCTTTCTTTTACTTTAGTTCCACATTTTGAACAATAATATTTATGAATTTCTGGCATAAAGATAAATGATTTTTTGAAATATATAAAGTTTTTTATTGAACATTGGTAAGAGTATCTATGAGTAATATTACACATAATGTCACAACTTTTATAAAATTAAAAATATTCCTTCTCACCATGAAAGACGAAGATTTTATGCAGGAAGCTATCAAAGATGCTAAGAAACATCAACATCATTTCGGCGCTGTCGTTGTCAAAGGCAAAAAAATTCTTGCCCGGGGTGGAAAAAGACCTGCCGGTGATCCACGCCATCATGCAGAAACAGAAGCAATTCTTAACACAAAACAGAGAAATTTGAAAGGATGCACTTTATATTAAACCTGTGAACCTTGCCCAATGTGTTTCTACATGGCTTGGATTACTGGTATTAAAAAAATTGTTTATGGAACATCAATAAAAGATGCCGCTAAGCAAGGACATCAGCAAATTAAAGTTTCTAATTCATTATTAAACAGAAAAAGTGGAAAAAAGATAATTTTAAAGAAAGGAGTTCTGAAAGAAGAATGTAAAAAAATTCTTATTTCATAATATCTTCAACTTCTATCCTGAATTCCTTGAGTGTGATGTCACCAATCATTTTTTGAATTTCAGAACGTATTTTCTTGAATTCTTCGTTATTCCTGACTTGAAAAGCATAATATAGATTTACCCAGCCAACTGCTTTGATAATAACCACAAAATGTGGATTTCCTCTTGCCCACTTGATGAAACTTTGAATTTTTTCATCTTCGGCAGAATTCAACCGGCAGATAAAAGTATATTCCTTCACATCTATCTTGCTTAAGTCTACCAAAGGATAAAAACGCTGGATAATTTCGGAATCTTTCAACTTTTTCAACTTACGCTTAACAGTATCAGTATGCACGCCTAAAGATTTAGAAATTTCTAATAATGGTTTTCTGGAATCTTCTCGAAGAATATCAATCAACTTTTTCTCATCATTACTAAGAGTGATACAATCTAATCCTTCCTTAACATCACATCTAGCTTTTTTCTTAGGATTCAGAAGCCTTGAAAGATAAGTATAACTTCTTACACTCTGAAAGCTTACATAATTGATGACATCTTCTTTAAGAATAGATAGTATCTTTGTCTGGATGTCATCATATTCTCCGATGGTTTTAGTCCAGATGCTTACATATAATTTCCACTCGCTAATTTCATGAAGATAATAACAACAGCTTATTTCTGGTATTTTTAGGATTTTCTTAATTTTGTCATCTACTCTTTTGACATGGGTTTTCTTTAAGTCTAAGTAGATTGAATGGCGGTTATAACCTAATTTTTGATAATTGATGTTTATAGAAAATTTCTTGATGATTCCGCTCTTGATCATCTCTTTAATACGGTGGTTGACAGTTTTTTCAGGAATCTTTAATTCTTTAGCAATCTTAAAATTTGACTGTCTGGCATCCTGGAACAATTCAAACAAAATAAGCTTATCCTTTGGAGTAAACTTCATCTAATAAGCATAATGCAGGATTTTATAAAATTTGCGTGGTTTCAGCAAGAAATCTTCGGGAAAATATAATAACAAGTCTCCGATATATAGTTTAGGGGTGGTAACTGATGAAGTTACCCGATGAACAAGACAATCTTAGAATGGAAAAGCAAGGTTCAGTATCGTAAAGGTACCCCTTATGTTTCTCTTATCAAACATTTAGGCAAGGAGCATGTTCTGAGTAAGGGGAACGATGTAGATTGTCAGCTGGTTCTTCTTGATGGTAAACTGAAAGTGGTCATAGAATTAGAATAATTGAATATAACATCAAGCTCTAGTTATACAAGGGTGAGAAACGTAGTGAAAAAAGCACATATTTAGGTTAACTGGACACCACGTTCTACAACTCACCATCTATTTCTCGTTTTAATCTATCTAAAAAACCTTTATAAAATTCAATTCTTTCTTTGCATAACTCTTTAGCTTTTTTAGTATGTAATTTAGTAATAAAAAATTTTAATTTTGTCTCAAATTCTATTTGCGGACTATGTTTAGTTTTGTCCTGGATTCTACCATTTATTTTGCCACCTAAATTTTCATCAATATATTTCTCAATATTTGTATCAGTATAAATTTTGGCGTTATTTCTTCCAACCCAGACAAAACTTCTTGCAATTCCAATTGCACCGAGAGTATCTAATTTATCTGCATCAAATAAAATTTGAGCTTCTTTAGTTTTAGCCTCATTTCCGGTTCTGTATCTATGCGAGATTATGCAATCTTGAATATGCTTAATCTGTTCATCTGAAAAATTTAGTTCTTGTAAAATTGGCACTGCCATTTCAGAACTCAAGATTGCATGATCGGTTTTACCAGTATGATCATTATCTTCTTTGACTCTTGCAATATCATGTAATAATGCAGATGCTTTCAAAACATCCAAATCAACATTTTCATTTTCAGCAAGATGTAAAGAAAGATTATACACTCTCATCACATGATCCTTATTGTGGGCAGAACAGGAAAGTTCTTTTTCAACTGTTTCTTTGATTTTTTGAAATTTTTGTTCCATATTTTAGACAGATTAAAGCTATTTTATAAAAGTTAGTCTTTGAGGTGGGGCGAGCGAATTTTGTTTAATAATGGTATATGTATTGAAAATTTGCTTATTTATAACGTAATAATCTAAAATAGTGTTGCCTACCGCTACTTTCAAAATAAGTAAACCCGATATATTTCATTTTTCCTACGATTTGTACAGCTCCTCCAAGGTCTTCAGCAACTGGAGACAGCTTTTCAAGCGCTTCTTCTAAAGTCATCTGCTGACCATTCAATTCATCAGCAAATTCTTTCATTGATTTAGGCAACGGCACCGCTGCACCGGCAAAACCGGGATGAGGGTCGTACAATTCAACTTTCTGTTTAAGATTAGCCATTTTATAAACCTAGATTGCCTGTAATTAAGTCTATTAAGATGCATTCCAAATTATATTGGTGTCCTTCTTGACAGAAATCATGTGGGCTTTTTCCAAGTGCTTTGTTATTAGAATCATAAAACCAAGTTACCAGAGCTTCTTTATCCTTATGGAAATAAGCATCCAAAACCTTACTTAGACTTTCTCCTGCAACAGTATAAACATTTTCTAAAGAATAATTTTTATCCATCTTTTTAGGAAAACAGAAGACAAATATAAATCTTTCTTCAAAAAATTCATTATATTTCTTCATAGAAAGAATCGTATATTTTAGCGTTGATTGGATTAAATGAAGCATAATAAGAGTTTAATCTTTTAAATTCCTGTTCTCCAACACTTAAATACCCATAATCAAGCAAAGTGTCCAATAAATACTCAATTCTATCAACCGATTGAATTTTGTTTTTTATCAGATCATCAATTTCTACATTAATTGATGTGAGATTTTCTTCTGCCTGCTTTTTAATTACGTTTAATGTCTCTATTATTTTTTCTAGCATTATCTATAAAAAAGAAGATTAATCAACATCGAATCGTGGTTCTACTGCTACGCCTATTATCCCTTCTAATTTCCTCAACTCTTCAACTTTATCTCTTGGGATGTAAGCACTTACAAAACTTCTTGCACCCGAGTAGAATGCTATTAGTGCTCCGGAATTCTCAAGAGATTCTTTAAGTTCATCTGGAATTTTACCAGGATCTTCTTTGTTAAGAGAATAGACAGCAGGATCAAATGCAATTACGTAACGAGTATTTTGTTGGTTCATTATAGAATGGATATTGATAGAAGTATATAATTATTTCTCCAATATCTGATTTTTTATGAAGTTGGGGTGAGAATATTCTCACCCTTTTGGACACACTTCGGGTGAGGGTTACAAATAAATAAAACTTGTTACTTCAACAAGTCGTGGTAAAAAATCATACTTTCAGATTTAGAATAACCAAAACTCAGTTTGAAGAGATACGCCAAGAAGCTAAAGTTCAAGGTTATCTAACAATAGCTCCTTATTTACGTGATATAGCTTTTAATAAGAATCGCTTCATTGAATCCAAAATAATTGAAACCAACGTGTTAGTCAAAAAAATAATGGAGATGCTTCAAGATGGAAGAAAATAATGTTCCTGAATGGATTGAGATATTAAAAGAATTAATAAAAAAATCAAAAGGAAGAACATCTTAATTCTTTCAATTTACTTAAAAGAAATTCTTGTACTTCTCTGTTTTTGAGAAGCTGATTCATGACATCATCAGAATTAGTACGTTGCTTTAAATCTCTTGCTTGTTCTTCTTCTAATTCCATAGCATATTTCAAATCCAAAATTCCACCGCACTTGTTGCAATGTTTAGCATCAACAGTATTGATTGTATCACAACGAGGGCAAACCCTAGGGCTTAATTTTGAATCATTCTTTGTGTCTTCAGTAATGATTCCGTTCATTTGAAGAACCGCATTATCAACTTCTTTTCCACTCATATGCACATAGGTAGAAGGCATGTCTGAGCCCTGAATCCAGCCGAAGTATTGGTTCATCTGGAATTCAGTTAGGTGGTTAGCCATGAATGTGGCACGGGAATGCCTGAAACTGTGCGGATTAACTTTTTTCTTTATTCCTGCCCGTTTTGCTATCACTTTCAACATTTTATTTAAGGTACCGTATCTTACCTGTCGACGAGTAGAATCGGATGTTACCCAAAGCGGAGAATTTTTATCATGCTTCATAGGATGATTATTAACCCAATTTGAGACATAAGGCGTACAATAGATTAACCGTATTTTTCTAGAGCCGGTCTTTCCGGATAATGTAACCGTTATCCCATATTTATCAAAAGCAAGGTTTCTTAAGAACAAATTACCTATTTCCCCGATTCTTCCGCCAGATTCATATAACATAGCAATGAAAGCTTTATCTCTAAGACTCTGGCAGGCCTCAAGCAGGTTCTGAATTTCTTCTTCGGTTAGCAATTCTCCTTCCGAAGGTAATCTTTTCTCAGATCTTCTGATGGTAATTGTTATAAAATCAACAATCTCAGGAATTTTATCAGCTTTGAGAAACCATTTGTAAAATTTACGGATAGCGACTTTATATCCTTTTTTAGTCCAGACAGAATAATCATCTCTTAATTGAATTTTGCTGACTATAGATTTTAAGTCGTCTTTAGTTGCTTTATCTAAATCTTTGTTTAGCCATAGTGCACATATTTTCATCAAACCACAATATTTTGTTAACCTAACTTTAGACATGTTTTCTAAAGCCAGATCATCTAAAAATCTTAGAATCAGCTCTTTATTCCTTAAAGAAAGGGTTGATTCATCTAATCTCTTTCTTGCATTAGCGTAATTCTTCTCAAAGTTGTGTATCCCCATCTTATATCTCCAAGAAGGAGATGGGTTTATCAAGCTTGTAGCCCATTGTTGTCCAACGGGCTTTTCACTTGATGTAGAAAGCCCTTGGTGGGAGTTGAACCCACGACCTGCTGCTCTCTTGCTTTAAAACTTAAGATACGAGGCAGCCGCTCTAGCCACTAAGCCACAAGGGCGTCACTTGATCTTCTGCAACAACTCTTCTTTAGTCGGGAACTTTTTCTGACAAGCAGAACAGACCAAATACTGTTTCTTTGAACCAGCTTTCTTAATGATAGTCCCATCCAGCTTTTCCAGAAACAACTTTTCAACCTTATTGTTACAGATACTGCATTTCACCATTTTAAGTTTAGATTTTTGCTGGTTTTTAAATTTAATGGGTGATTGTCTTCAATTTTGAAATCTTCATTTTAGATCTCTTCCGTTTTAGTCAAAACAGACCAAAAACCTTTATAAATAAACTCTTCAAAAAAAGATTTCATGCTGGAAGAATCGATCAAAAGACAATTAAGAGAACTGGGAGTGGCAGAAGAAATAGATAGTGCCAACGAGCTTCTCCAAGAAAAAGTCTGGAATAGATTGACAGTAGAACAACAGATTCAAGCTTATTTCTTGATTGAAAAATCTCAACAGAAAGATGAAGTCTATTTACAGATCAAACCGTATCAAAGAAGACATGAACAAGAAGTGATTAGATTAAGACAGCATCTTGTTTCCGTACTGGCGGATCCTCTTTCAGATTTATCGACAATACCTTCAGACTCAACCTGTATCGTCGCTGAACAGAAAAAATTAGTTCTGGGTTATCTGCTTTACGAAGACGAGCCGGATTTAAGACAGATCAAGGAAGTTGTCGTCGAACCGAATCATCGCAGGAAGGGAGTTATGGCTTCTTTGATCAGCTACATAGAAGGAGATCTGCCTTTAGGTTTACTGGTGCAAAAAGATAACTTCTCAGCTCAAGAAGCTTTCTTAAAACAAGGTTTCGTAAACGAAGGAAGCTTCAGTTCAGATTATTACCTGATGAGCAAAACTCTTGGTTTTTGATTTTGTTAGTTCTGTCACCAAAAATAATATAAAACCAGCTTCAATTGTGGTTACTACAGACAAGATGAAAAAAAGGATCGCTATAATCTACCGGGAAAAATGCCACCCTAACGAATGCGGCAATTATCTTTGTGCTAAATTGTGCCCTGTCAACAGGACTGGTTCTGACTGTGTCACACCTGGAGAAGATACTAAAGCCAGGATTGATGAACTTCTGTGCAACGGCTGCGGGATCTGTCCTAAAAGATGCCCTTTCGGAGCTATTGAAATAATCAATCTTCCTGCTACCTTAAACCGACCGCCGATCCATCGTTACGGCCAGAACATGTTTGAACTTTATTCCTTGCCGACATCCTTGTTCGGAAAAGTCACAGGCATTCTGGGAAAGAACGGTATCGGAAAATCTACGGCCTTAAGAATCATGTCTAACTTATTGAAACCTAATTTAGGCAACTGGCAGAAAGAAGTGGATTTTAAGGAGATTATCAACTATTTCAAAGGCACGGAAACGCAAAAGTTCATGGAGATGCTCAAAGACGGCAAGGTGTCGTTATCTTATAAGCCCCAGCAGGTTGATTTGATTCCGAAACAGTTTCATGGAACGGTAAGAGAATTGTTGTTAAGGATTACCTCTGAAGAAAAGGTCAATAAGATGGCTGGAAGATTACAGCTAGCTGATTTCTTAAACAACGACCTATCAAAAATTTCAGGCGGAGAATTACAGAAAGTAGCCATAGCCGCTGCAGTTTTAAAAGAAGCTAATATCTTTATGTTTGACGAACCTACTTCTTACTTAGACATCAAGCAAAGGATAAATATCTCTAAATTCATCCGTAATTTGGCTGATCCGGCCACCTCTACTTTGGTGATAGAGCACGATTTGATAATCTTGGATTATATGACTGATTTAGTTAATATCATGTATGGTAATGAAGGAGCCTTCGGGATCGTTTCGGGCGTGAAAAATTCCCGGGAAGGTATCAATTCTTTCTTGGACGGTTACCTAAAGGAAGAAAATGTCCGCTTCAGGGACCATGTCATCAAATACGAAAAAGGACAAGACACGAAAGGTTCTTCCATTGTAGAATTAACTTCTTGGGGAAAGATGAGTAAGAAACTAGGAAATTTTGTCCTTAATGCGGAGGAAGGAAAATTACATAAAAACGAAGTCATTGGTGTTCTAGGAGAAAATGGAATTGGTAAAACCAGCTTTATCAAAATTTTAGCTGGGTTGATTGAGCCAGATTCGGGAGAATTAGGGAACAAGGTTAAGGTTGCCTATAAGCCGCAGTATTTAGAAACTGAATCAGAGATGCTTGTTTCAGATTTCTTAGAAAAAGCCATCTCTAAATATACTAATCAATTAATCAATCCTTTAGACCTAGAAAAACTATTCACTCAAAAATTATCTGAGCTTTCAGGAGGACAGCTGCAGAGAGTTTCGATTGCCCATTGTCTGTCGCAAGATGCTGATTTGTTCTTGTTAGACGAACCTTCTGCTTACTTAGACATTGAACAAAGACTGCTGATTTCAAAAATAGTCAAGAACATCGCTTTTGAAAGAGACCTTACCATCATGATTGTTGATCACGACCTGATGTTTCTAGATTATGTTTCTAGTAAATTGATTGTATTTTCCGGCAAACCAGCAAAAGAAGGGCTTTTAAGAGGTCCGTTTAAGATGGAAGAAGGGATGAACTTATTCTTAAAAAGTTTAGACATCACTCTTAGAAGAGACCCTGTTTCCCACCGGCCCAGGATCAATAAACCCGATTCTGTCAAGGATAGGGAACAAAGAAAGGAAGGAAAATTGTATTATTGATTGTCAAAATGCTCAAATCTTATTCTCTTTTTAAGACCAGACCGTCTAAATACTTTATTTAAATATTTTTTTCCATTCCAAAGGATAATGCTTTATGAACATAAATAAAGCCAGGATTACCATAACTAAACTAAACCATTGTCCTAAGGTAAAATAAAAAAATAATTGGTCCTGCCGGAAAAAGTCGACGATAATTCTTCCCAGACCTTCCCAAAAGACAAAATTCCAGAAGATAAATCCCGGTTTGAACTCCTTCCGAAAAGAAAGAAATAATAACCAGCCAAAGATAAGAAACCGTTTTCCGGCCGCATACAAAGTGCTGGGATGACGGCAAAGCTGATTATAATCAGGAAAAACAACACACCATCTGCCGTTCCAAACTCTTCCCACTAACTCACCGTTGACAAAATTTGCGATCCTTCCTAATGCTAAAGCCAGCATGGCCGGCAAACTAAGAATATCGGCTATTTTCCAAAAATTAATTTTTTTCTTTTTACAATAGATCCAGGCAGCAGCCACGATCCCTACTAAACCACCATGAAAACTCATCCCCCCTTTCCAGACTTTCAGTAGATTAAGAGGGTTAGAAAGATAATGCTGCGGCTCCCAAAAAATTTCAAATAGCCTAGAGCCGATGATAACCCCCAGCATCAGGTAAAATCCCAAGTCCCAAACTTCCTCTTTATTTAAGCTCAATCTACCTTTCTTGCTCAGGTGACGCAGCCAGTAGATAGCGAAGAAAAAACCCAGGACATAAACAAGACCATACCATCTGATCTCTAACGGGCCTAGACTAAGTAGGGTTGGGTTAAGGTTGTGAATCCACATTATCTCTTTGATGAATGAGCAGTTATAAAAATTTTGCTACCGAAGGGTTCATTTTGTTAAAGTTTTAAGGGCTTAATCAAACAATTGATAAACAGAACAGTTGCCACATAATAGAAAAATAGAGTACATAATAGAAACAAAATAAAGCTAATAGTTACAAAATAATAAATAAGACCACATGATAATTAAAATAAAAGGAATTTCCACCACATAATAAATAGTTAATTTACATAATAGACTTTCAGTCACACAAAAGAACTACATGATAATAAAACAGCACGTTACAAATTAGTAACATTTATAAAAGTTAAAGTGATTTTAAGGTTAGGTGGAAAAAAAAGAGAGCGTAAATTTAGTAGATGTTATTTCTAAACTAGTCTCAACCCTCTCCGAAGAAGAAAAACTAGATTTATTCGAAAAAGTATTCTCAAAAGAAGGATCTAGTCCTAAAGAGAGCCTCCCCATCTCAATCTTCAGATGCAACCTTTCTGGCTTAGAATCTATCGTTGTCTATCTCAAGGATAATAAAAATCTTAGTGTTGCTAAAATTGCTGAAATGCTCAACAGAAAAAGAAGCACGATTTACACCTCCTACCACAAAGCTAAAAGTAAAAGGGTCAGAAGTCTGGACTTCTCAGACGAGTCCATCCTGATTCCTTTAACCATTTTCTCGGATCGAAAAATATCCATCTTAGAATCGCTGGTTCACCATCTTAAGGATCGGCTGAACCTCTCCTTCGTAAAGATAGCTCAGCTCTTGAACAAGAATTACAGCACCGTTAGAACAGTCTACAAAAGATACTTAGAAAAATGCCCAAAGTAAAGAAAAAAGATCAACGCTGGAAGAGGACGGACATGTCGAGGTACAGCTGGTTGTTTTTAGTAATTTTCCTATTGTTAGCTTTCTTGTTAGTTTCCTTAGTGGTGTTTTATGAAAATAATCTTACGGGAGCAGTAATCTCAGCTAGTTCAATCGAAAATCAAGCCTTAACTGATCTTTCCTTGATTTCTGATTCGGAGATTTCCGCTAATCCCGATACTTTGATAACAGAATCTGTGGCTGTTAAAACTACGTCCGGACAATTTGAAACTAGCGGAGAACAATTTAGTGTCCAGGCAGTCCCAACTGACGGAACGGGAGATGGAGTTCTTTCTGTATCAAATAACTTTATTATCCAAAATTCTGCTCCCACCCATTCTACTCCTATCTTAAATACTACTAATCCTGCCACTAATGACACTAACCAGAACTTGACTGCCTATAACCAGTCTACTGCTGATGGTGACAGCGATCCAGTCAAGAATATTTACAACTGGTTTAAGGACGGAACTTCATTTGCTTCAATCAATCTTCCTTTTGAAGGAGGCAGCAACGCTACCTCCACTCGTGAATATGTAAATGATAATAATGTTACAGTTACAGATGCTTTATGGAATTCTACTGGCGGCTATGATGGAAAAGGTGCTTATGAATTTGATGGAGCGGGTGATCAAATAACTGTTCCCAGCGTATATTTAAACGGTTCACAGAATTTTTCAGTTTTCACTTGGGCTACAACAAATAAGTTTGATCAATATAGGACTCTTTTCATCAAGCCCGGTTCGTTCCATATCCTGTTTGCAAACATTGATGGCGGAGGGATATCTTGCCGGGTTACTAATACTACCGGCACAATTAATTCAGTTACTACTACCACCGGAGTTTGGACCGATTCAAACTGGCATTTCATCGGTTGTCAAGTATATGGTAACCAATCTATTGAAATTTATGTAGATGACGTAGTGGTCAGAACTGGAACCTATGCTGGACCCCATAATGTAACTACTTCAGATATTACTATTGGTAATAACGGCGGAACTGACTGGAACGGTTCTATTGATGAAGTGATGTTTTTCAACCATTCGTTGTCGCCTCAGCAAGTCCTGGCTTTATACAACAACAGAACTGACTTGATAGTTTCTCAGGAAACTTCAAAGGGAGAAGTCTGGAACGTTTCCATAACTCCAAATGATGGTTATGAAGATGGAACTACTCTAACTTCAAATAATGTGACTATTCTAAATGCTAAACCAACACATACAACTCCCATCTTAAATTCAACAGATCCAACTACCAACAATACCTACCAGAATTTAACTGCTTACAACCAATCAACTGTCGATATTGATGGAGATTCAGTCAAGAACATTTACAATTGGTTGAAGGATGGAAGTTCCATTGCCGTCTTAAATATTCCCTTTGAAGCTTCTGCCAATTCATTTAATGCTACTGATTATGCTAATTACGATAATAACGCAACTAGTCTATTTGGAAGTCCGATATACAACCAAACTGGCGGTTATGACGGAAAAGGTGCTTATGAATTCAGCACTGCTGATGAAGCCGTCATTTTAGCTACTACTAACTTTCCGACGATCGGAGAAGGCAATTATACGGTTATGGCTTGGGTTAAGACTAAGGGCACTCCAACCCATAATTATCAGACTATTTTTTCTATTAATAACTATGATCCGGGGTTTTATATTGGAGGAGGAACAAGTTTACTAGTGTACGACAGTGGCGGTCTTTATTCTAATGCTGGTTTGAGTCTTAATGATGATCTTTGGCACCACGTCGCTTTCGTAAGAGAAGGAGTGGTTGGAGGCGGAAATCAATTAAAATTTTACATGGACGGAGAACCGGTCGGCTCTAACAACCATGTTACTTCTATCTCATCAGCCGATAATCTACGAATTGGTTACGACGGAGCTTCGACAGAAGATTTTGAAGGGACCATTGATGAATTCATGTTTTTAAATATTTCATTGTCGGCAGAGCAAATTTTAGCGTTATACAACAATAGATCTGATCTGATCGTTTCCCAAGAGACTAAGATTGGAGACAGTTGGAGTGTACAGATAACTCCTAACGATGGAGAAAGTGATGGAACTACCTTAACTTCTAATAGTTTAGTGGTGCAGGCTGCTCCAGATACTACTTATCCAACTTTCAGCAGTCCTTCAAATACCTCTGTTAGCTTTACAAGATATCAAAATTTTACTGCCAATATCACCATCAATGATGAGACTGCTTTGGATTATTACATCTTCTCTACTAATGCCTCTGGAACATGGACTAACATTAGTACTGTAGACATTTCTAGCACACAATATAACGCTAGCGAACAAGCCAACATTTCTGTTGCAGAAGAAAGTCAAGTGTGTTGGTTATACTATGCTAATGATACTTCAGGAAATATGAATAATTCAGATACTTATTGTTTTACCGTACCTCTAACTATACCTTCTTTGATTATAATTTCTCCAACAAATAATTCTCAGGTTCTTTCAGTTGTCAATCTAACTTTCATAACAAGCGATGAAGGAGGAGTTGATTCCTGCTGGTATTCCTTGGATGAAGGGGCTAATATAACTTTAGCTAGTTGTGCTAACACAACCATAACTCCGGGAGGAGGAATCCATAACATCACTTTCTATGTTAATGATACATCAAACAATTTGAATAGTTCCGGTCTGATCAACTTTAGTGTCAATTATCTTCCCGTAATCGATTCACTAATATTAAACGCTACGAATCCAGCCACAAATGATACCAACCAGAACTTGACTGTTTATAATATTACTAGTGACGCTGATGGAGATAGTGTAAAAGTAATTTATAATTGGCTGGTCAATGGAACTTCGCAATTACTTTTTAACGTTCCTTTTGAAGTATCTGCTGATTCTTTTAATGCTACTGATTATTCCGGTTTTGGAGTCGACCCAAGTGCTTTTCTTGGTTCTCCAGACTTTAATTCCACTGGAGGTCATGACGGCAGAGGTGCTTACCAGTTTAATGGTGATCAAGAAGGAATAAGTTTTGATGCTTCAAATTTTCCCGCTATCGGAACAGGCAATTATACTTTTGAAGCTTGGGTGAAAACAAATGACTCAGCTACAACATGGCAAACGATCTGGAATATGAAATCTGCTGGGGGGACCATTATGTTAGGCTTTTATGTTTATAATGTTCCAGGATATAGTAGGGTTGGTTTTTTTAGTGATGGAGCAAGTAAATCTTACGGGGTAAATAATAACCTTAGTGATAATAACTGGCATCATGTAGCTATAGTTAGAGAAGGAACCGGTGACAATAAGCTTAAGTTTTATGTTGATGGTGTCTATTATGGTTCAAATACTGATGGTTCAAGTCACTCTGCACCAGCAGCCGTCTATGTAGGATGGGACAATGCCATTTATGGCGGTTCTTATATCTATGATTTCAACGGTACAATTGATGAAGTGAGGTTATGGAACAGATCCTTGTCTTCTGATCAAATCCTTGCTCTATATAATAATCAAACAGATTTAATTGTCTCCAATGAAACTTCTGTCGGAAACAACTGGACAGTACAGGGAACACCTAATGATGGAAAGGAAGATGGAGTTATGGTAACGTCTAATCAAGTGCTAATCCAAGAAGTTCCTAATACAGCTCCGGAGGTAACAACTCCAATTATCACACCAACAATTGCTTACACTAACTCTACTTTAACTACTAATACTACTTATACTGATACAGAAGGAAGTTCTGGAACGGTTTATTTCTTGTGGTCTGTGAATGGTGCTAATGTTTACAATCAGACCAATTCTAGTATAACTAATGGTACGACAGTCATAGCAACCTTGGCTTCAGGAAACTTCAGTAAGAATAATCAGGTTAATGTTTCCGTCTATGCCAGTGATGGAACTGATAATTCATCTACTCTCAACTCAACCATTATTACTATTCAAAATCTAGCTCCTACCCATTCCATTCCTATCTTAAATTCAACAGATCCAACTACAAATGATACTACTCAGAATTTAACTGCCTACAACCAATCAACTGCTGATATTGATGGAGATTCAATCAAGAATATCTATAATTGGTATAAAGATGGAACTTCTATTGCAGTTCTAAATATGCCATTCGAAGCTAATGATGGCAGTGAATCAACGACAACAAAAGATTATTCTTCGTTTGGAAATGATGGAACTATT
>JAHJDB010000028.1 GCA_018812765.1 Nanobdellota archaeon | reverse complement strand
CCTTGCCTTAAGATTTCCGTATTCATTAGTGTTATATGTTCCTTCAATTAAAACTTCATCTTCTTTCTGAGGACCAGTTACAAAATAAAGTTCATAGACATGAGGGAATGGATTAGTGATTGTGTATGGTGGTTCTCCAGGTAATGGATATAAACATTCATCTTCAGTGCAGGAATAGGTTACTTGTTTATTTCCAGGCACTTCTAATTTTTGAGGAGGGTTCTGTTTCAATTCAAAAAAAGCACCATCTTTAAGCCTGGCGAAAATCGTTAAATCATGGTACCATAGTTCTTTTGCAGTTTCATTTTCGATGAAATGATAAGGGCTTAGAGAATTAGGATCTTCATTTTCTCCAACAGGATATCCCACTTCTTCAAAAGTTGTCAAGTCAAAAAAGATAACATCATATTTGTCTGAAGAAGAGTAAGTTACTTTTAACGAAGTACTACCATAAACAGCATCATTTAAATCGTTTAACTTGAATTTATCACATAACTGTTTTAAATTCTCTCCAGGCTGCATTTCACCAGGAATATTACAGTTAAGTTGCTTGGTATCACTACCAACAAAATAATTTGTGCTAATCGGTTTCTTTATTGTTATCGGTAAAAATTCAACCACTTGCTTAGTTTCTTTATATTCAACATTAAACTTAACATCCATAATCGTGTTTCCTGAAGCTACAGTCTGTGAATTCCAGCACCCATATTTTTTCGGTTCAGAGGAAGTGTTTGCTTCAATTATCACTACATCTTTACTCTTTCCCGCATAATATTCATTTTCACTATTACCGCAGCAGTTTGCAGAATCATCTTTTACTTCATCATCATTGCCGAACCAAGCTTCTTCTCCGTAGAGAGCTGTACATAAATTTTCACCTGTGATGGCAGTTTCACCATCATCAAGATCTGTCAACCATGAAGTATAATCGCGTGAATCTTGACCAGAACATAGAATGTTCTTTTCATTTTCTTTAGTCAAGCGAACATTTTTTATTCCAATATTGTTTTCTTCTGGTTGGCTTTGTATTACAATCTTTTGTATGCCTTGTAAAGTATTATCGATTGGAATTCTAACATGCATCCAATCATCACCAGTAAAAGAAGGGTTATTTATGACGTAACCTAAAGCATTTCCTTGAAAAAGTAAAGGTCCTTTCTCGTCAACTTTTTCTGGACGACCACGAATCTCTAACGAAACATTTAAAGGAAGTACTAAATCATCCAGTTTTTCAATTGATGTCCCTTGCTCATCAGCAACAAACTTAATCATGAATTCAAGATAGTCATAACCAGTAAAATCCAAATCAGTATCACCATAAAAATTTTCATAAGCACCCTCATTATTATCTAATTCAATCCTATCACCAAAAATTTCTCCTTCTGAATTTTCTGTCTTATCAACAAGGTATAATGAATATAATCCTTCTCCTGCTAATCTTCCTTTGATGGTATTTTCATTTTTTGTAAAATCATTTGCTCCATGACATTCTGCCCAGCTCCAGTGATTGCCTTCTTTATAACAATGGAAACGATTGGCAACTTCAAGAAAACTAACTTCATCATCACCTTCAGAACCAGGCAGTGCTAAATCAGTAACCCCTTCATTACATTTATACCATTTCTCGCTATTAGAGACAATATCAAAAACAGGTTTTCCCGGTTTTTTTATAGTAAGAACTTTGAAAAGGATATTACCTGCACTTGCTTTTACCCAGCACCAGTTTGAACATGGTGTCTGTTCAGTTCCCCAGTTAAGATCTTCGATATTTTCGTTCGTTCCCACTAATTCATCAGCATTGTTGAGGCAGACATAATTTCCTTCGGAATTAGTTGCAGTTTCTCCCAAATCATCCGTGCCGTTATAACCGCAGCAATATCCTCCATCCGGAGTATTTACCCAGGAGAAATCTTCAGCTAAGACGTTATATTGTAAAGGGCCAGTAGAATCTCCAGTTCCCGACCAAGTTTCATTATTCTCTTCACACTTTTCTTGAGTCTTGTATTGCTTATCTGAACAGACATCCCCTTCTGAACCTTTCTTTCCAAGTAAAGGTTCCCCTCTCTGTTCACATGCATACTGGTTCTTATTACAATTGTCAGAAGTTTCGCCTTCAGGATTTTCTAAACTATCTGCACTAAAACTATTTCCGAAAGAACGGCAGTCATTATTTAGTTCATCACCGCAAACTTCCGGTGCACCTGGATTTATACATATAGCGCATTTAGAATCTCTTGGATATTCACAATCAATACTTCCAGTTTCTATATCCAGTTCTGGACAATCTGTCTGCTGCAATATTGGATCTTTTGGATCATCTGCACAATCATTTTCTGTAGTATAGCCGTCCTGATCTTTATCTTCTCCCATAAGTTTCCAGACAGGTAAATTAGTATCTTTATCTCTAGTACAATTGTAAATGTTATCATTAGCCCAGGTAAGAGTTCCTAGATCATCTTCACCCCCCATACATTTATGCCAGTAGTGATCATCAGCACACATATAAGATTCCTGGAGATTCCATCTCCATTTGAGACTAGCTATCATACAATAAGAATCATCTGCTTCATTACTAGGATATTTTCCATTAAATTTCCAATCATCATAACTATCTCCAGACTCAAAAGATCTAATTTCAAGGAAATCAGATCCTTCTAAATCTAAAAATTCATTCCCATTTATAACTATTCCTGCACGTGCTTTTGCATATGCACAATCATTATCAGCAATAAAATCAAAATCTCCTGCAAAAACCCAACAACCTTCATCTGAATGTGCATTATATCTTGGTAAAGGGGCATTTTGAAAAGCAACACTACATTCTTTTTCAACACTTCCATCTAGACCAGTAGGAAATTCAAGAGGCCACTTGCCTTCTTCCTGAAAATCACACCCAGCTTCCTGAGCTACATAGAATCCTTCTTTGTTTAAATTGTTGCAAATAATTTTTGCTTTATCACAATTAGGATCATAAGATTTATGATCGCCGCTCAACTCTGGATCCATCCCTAACCGCAATGAAACTAATGTGGATTTATGAGAGTTCAGTGCATAGCCTATTTTAAACATAACTAGAAGTATAACTAAAACTACTATCAACATCCCTCTTTTTTTGTTCATGGTTAAATAATAGAATACAATAATTCAATAT
>JAHJDB010000027.1 GCA_018812765.1 Nanobdellota archaeon | reverse complement strand
TAATATTAAATAATATTATTCTTTTAAGATTTAGTTTCACCACTTTCCTACTTAATTAATAAAAGAGAATATTTAAATATTTCCTTTCTTGAAATTAGCTTCAAGGAGGAGGATATTTTTGTTGAAACTTTCAAAGATTGCTCTTTGATTTTCTTTGGTGCCTTTAAAATACTCCAGTATTTTTTCAATGTTAGGACTGACTATAGCCCACCAGGCACTAAGTTCAATAATCAGTTGTTTCAAAACTTCATTTTCAGACTCACTACGTTCTTTCTTGCGCAATAAAGAGATAAGATCTTTTCTTTTCTCAAACTTGTCAAGGCCTTTAACTCTAAGACCTTTAGACTTAGCTCGGCCAATATTATTGTTTATTTTTTGTAGGTCTCCATCAAGAGAACCGATAATCTGTTCTGGAACATGCCCTTGACTCAAAAGCAGGTCGTAAATCTTCTGTAGCATCTCATCTTGTGCCCCCATGTCTGCATTGATCTTCTCAACGATCCTTTTTATTTCATTTTCTAAGTTAACATGTTCATTCATCAATCTCTTTATTTCATTAACCTGATTGATTACCTCCTGGACACTCTTCTCCTTAGCAGTTTTACTTTCGATAAGATCCAGTTTAACCATTATTTCTTCTTGTAGTTCAGTGATCTGATTCTGAAGCTTCTTTAACTGTAAATTAAGATTTTTTATGACCTCTTCTAAACCATTTATTTTTTCAATCAGAACTTTAATACCCGCTTGAATCTTATCATTTAATCCGCCAATCGTTTTTTCGATCTCTTTCAAAGCTGCCTTAATTTCTGCATCATGATTCTTGATCAACTCTTTAACTTCATCAAAATACTTTTCCATCATCGCTCCGATATCTTTTTTAAAATCTTTCAGAGACAAGTCGATCAAGCCTTTTATCTTTTCCAGATCTTCTCCGCTCAACTTAAATTGTTTAGGAAGAGTCTTCAGAATCGCTAATATTTGTTCCAATAAGTTAGAAAATTTATCTTCTATATCATCTAATCTTTTCAAGATTTGTTCAATCAATTTTCGATTACCTTCATCTCCTCCAGTATCTCCTCCAGTATCTCGCCCATCATCAGAGCCGCCCCGACCGCCTCCGTTACTGCCGCCTCTTCCGGTTCCTCCGCCATTTCCTGAGCCGCCTCCAAAAATGCTCCATCCTTTCTCAAATAAAGCAACGATCAATCCGATCAGAAAAGATAGTAACAGGATTAAAAATCCCCAGCCAATCAGAGTATCCATGGTCAGTAAGAATCCTGCTAGGGTGACTCCTATAGCTACAGCAATAGCCATGGCTATTATCACGTGCTCTTTGAATAATTCTGTGTCGTAGATGAATCTAAAAGCCATATAAGCCAGGATTGTAGCGATAATCACTCCTCCCCAAACACCAAACGGAGCAGTCAAGTGAGAGATCCTGTCTGCAGTCGAAACTTGCGTACCTTGTTCAACTATGAATAAGGCAATGGTAGATAATCCTGCGGCGGCAATCGCAAATGCTTTTCCGGGTTTTGTAATTTCTCCTCTTGCTCCAAAGAAAGGTATTATTTTTATTCCTTCCATGAAGATAGCTAAAAACAGTACAAAATAAAGGATGAACGAAATTAGATAAGCATCTTCCATCGTTGCTGTTCCGGTAAATATTCCTCTAAAGAAATCTAACAGGCCGCTGAAAGAGCTTCCTGGAGTAGGCACTGCTGCTAACGCAGAATAAAAAAATATGGTTGTCAACAATAAAGCTAATATTATTTTTTTAAGTTTCATATTTAATCTTTCTCTAGTTGATCTTGCAAATCACTAGCTACTATCTTTAAGCTTAATATTTCTTTTTTTATTTTTTTAGCAGAATCAGCTGCGGAGATTAAATATGGAGATACCCTCTTGTAATTATGTGCACCAGCTGCTTTTTTTATCATCTCTTTCATGTTATCTAATTCTTTTCTTACCAAGTCATTTAAAACTGTAAGCTTATCTCTTGTTGAAGGATGTGCTTCTGCTAGTTTACTTAGTTCTGAAACTAAATCATTTACTAATGCATCAAAGTCAACTTCTTTATTGTCATATTTACTTGCTTCCCCTAACACTTCCTGAAACATACTAGAATGAGACAAATATTCTTTTTCTATTTGTTCATAAACCTCTCCTTCTCCCCCTGCTTTTTCCATCGCTTCTTCATATTTTCTTCCTTTTTCTGCTTCTTTAAGAGCCTTCTCCAAATCAGTTAGTGCCTTGTTATTAAAACGGTAAAGTCTCCTTATCACCCTGCTTAACTTTCGGGTTAAATCTTTTGATTCTCTTTGCCTTTCTTCTGTATCTTTAGGCCTTAACTCTTCTTCTGCTCTTGTACTTGTTGTTGCTTCTCTACCAGAAGGTGAAGGCCCTAAAGGTTTCTCTTTTCCGCTCCAAAAACTTCTTTTCATCCCTTTTGCGCTTGCTTCTTCACTTTTCTCTTTAGACCTTCCTAACACATGAGTCAATAGACCAATCAAGCCCACTATAATTAATAAATAAAATGCCCACCCTAACAAAGTTGGACTAAATAACCACCCTGCAACCATCAAACCAATTGATAATGATAAAGCCATTGCTTTTAGAACAGAATCTTTGAAGATGCCCATATCCCTCACGCCTCTGTAAGCAATCAAACTGATTATTATCGCTAAAGATAAAGCTCCCCATAACCCAAAAGGGCTGGTCACTCTTTCGATTATCTCTCTTACGCTTGTTCCTGAAGCTTGTTCAGTGATAAAGATTCCCACGTTTGCTAGTAAAGCAGCCGCAAAAGCAAACCATTTTCCTGAAGTGCTTACTTCTCCTCTTTGTCCAAAAAAAGAGATCAATTTCAAACCTTCTATGAAGATTGAAATAAAAATGATGAAATACAAGACAAAAGTTAACCAGTAGGCTCCTTCATAAGTAGCTCCGCCTCTAAACAAATCAGCAAAAAAATCGCCTAACCCTGCAAAAGCATCTCCAGGAGTAGGAACAGCAGCAAAAATAGGGACAGCAAACAAAACCATACTAATAACTAAAAGGAATAGGATTCTTATTTTCATCATAAATCACCTTCTTTAATAATAATTAGATGTAAGAATCATTTTATTTAAAGCTTTCTCCTCTCTATCAGACAAATTCAACCTAAATCTACCCAAATTAATCAAAGATTAAAAGACCCACCCTAATTGTAATTAGGTCAGGTTTGTAAAAAACTAAACCACTACAGAAACCTTTATAAATAACCATCTATCCAGAAAGTAAACTATGACACATATCCTTAAAGTTAATCCAAATACACTTAATCCAAAAGTAGCTGAAGAGCTGAAAAAACAGAAGTTAGTTCAGCCTACCGATTGGTCAAAGTTTGTCAAGACCGGAATGCATAAAGAACGTCTTCCAGAAGATTTAGACTGGTGGTACGCAAGATCTGCTGCTATGCTTAGGGCTATCGCTAAATTAGGTCCAGTCGGTACAGAAAAATTAAGAACTAAGTACGGTGGAAGAAAAAGACGTGGACATAAGCCAGCACACCGCTACAAAGCATCTGGTTCAATCATCAGAAAAATCTTACAACAGTTAGAAAAATCAGGATTGATTAAGCAAACAGAGAAAGGAGCACACAGAGGGAGAGTACTAACCCCTAAAGGAACTTCTTTAATAGATAAGCTTGCTGTACAAATTGCTAAAGAAGAGCACAAAATCTCTAAAGAATAAAAATGGCTACTAACAAACATCCCGCTAAGAAAAAAAGGTTGATCAAGCTTAACACCCAAACTAAATGGGCTCCTTTTTGGACAGTTTTCAAGATTTACGGAAAAGGAAGACAAGTACATCCTTCCAGACATACTGAAATTAAACGTTCTTGGAGAAGGACTAAGACTAAAGCATAAATAAAATGGCTAAAGCAAAAGAATCTACAATTGAAAGAACCTATAACGTTCCATTAAGAAAAGAATATATGAAAGTGCCGATGTGGAGACGTTCCAAGAAAGCGGTTACTGCTCTTAGGACCTTTTTATCTAAGCATATGAAATCTGATAATGTTAAGCTAAGTAAGGAGCTTAACGAAGAAGTTTGGAAGCATGGGATCAGAAACCCTCCTCATCATATTAAAGTAAACGTTTCTAAAGATGCTGAAGGAGTAGTTAAAGCAGATTTGTTCGGCAAAAAAGAGCCTTCTAAAAAAGGGAAGAAAAAAACTGGCCTAAAAGAAAAAGTTAAGACTGAAACCACAGAAGCTGTACCAGCAGAAGAGAAGAAAGAAGAACAGAAAAAAGCCTAAGAAAGATTGATTAGATTATAAGTTTTACAGCTTCTAAAATTATTTAAATCCAGACAAAAGAAAATATCTATGGGAAAAAATTTTCAGGTCGACAGTTTCATTCACGGAAATTTCTACCTCCGCTCTACAAATCCAAAAGAAATCTTTGGAATAATCACTGCTGTTAGAGGAGAAAACATCAGTTTCTATGACCTTCTTGATATTAATGAAAATTATTTTTTAGATTCGTGTCCTGATCCCTTTTTATCTGAACGTACCTTCAATCTTCATAGTGAAGATAAAGAAATACACCAAATTTCTCAGGAACAATCTTTAGACCACCTTAACAAACTATGGTCTCAATTTGAAGAAGAGATCAAATCTGGCGGCCTAAGCGGAGCTCTTGCTGTCCGTAAACAATATAATCTTGAAAATCTGGCTGAGAATCTTAAAAGAGCTTTCCAGCCTTTGCAATCGATTGCAGCCACATTTCCTGAACCTAATACCGGATTTTACGTCTTGAAAGGGGATTACCGGCCTTCTTTCGGACATCAATGTCTTGAAGGCCTGGTCACCAATCCTAAAAGAAGTGAAACTGAGATCGCTAGATTGATGACGGCTCTCTGTCCTCAAGGAACAAAAAACATTCCTGGAAAACACGGTGAAGAAAGAGATTGCACTTCTACTCTTTGCGGTTATAAGACTTATAAGATTCCCCGTAAAGGGATCCATTTGATTACCGATCCTCTTAATCTGAAAATTCGTCTTTATAGATGAAGATTCGGCTTAAATCTTATTTATTAAATTTTATTTATTCAGAACGGATTTAATAACTCTGAGCTATGTGAGGAATTTGTCTCCTAAATCTTGCACATTCCCTTGCTGTCTGAATTATAAAGCGCACTAATTTCTATTGCTGATACAGTTCTTCGCCAGATGGCTATTTCATCAATGTCACTATTTGCCCCGCCAATCAGCAGAGGTATAGTGTTGTCAAGAGTGCCTTTTTGCGGAGAGATATCAGAAGTACCTATAGCTTTACCATCAATATACATTGTCAGAAGACCGTCGCGGTCAAATACACCAGCATAATGATGCCAGTCTGCAGGAGTTAAGATAAAAGAGATATAGTTAATTACTGAATCGCCTTGGTCAGGTTCTCCATCTAAACGGAAGACTAAAACTGTTCCAGCAACATCAATACTGTATCCCAATCCACCTGAGCAGGAGGGGCATCCTTTGGAGATTATAATGCCGTCGCCTTTAATTTTACCCCAGAAAGCAATCGTAAAATCATCTGTTCCCAGATTCAAGCTTCCGTCTGCAGGATCACCAATATTAATCATATCGCTGCTGCTAGTAAAGCTAAAAGCCTGTCCAACTTTTCCAGCCGTAAATGCCGCATTTCCTATTGGTATTCCATTATTCTTTTCTAGCATATCTTTCGCGTTTCCTTCTGCAGACCACCAGCTGATCATTTTATCGAGCAGACAAGCATTTCCGCAATCTTGCTGACAGTTTGCAGTAGATTCATTTTTTACATCACAAACAGAATCTCCGCAATAAGATGTTTTTCCCGAAACTAATCCTGTACATTGCGCAGAACATACTTGACATGATTTTAACCCGTAAGCACATTTTCCTTGAAGACCATCATCACAGACTTCACTTCCAGTAACTTGCCCATCACCACAATAAAGATTAACAATTACTGTATTTGTACCAAGATCATAAATATCTATTCCTTTATTATCCTTAAAATTATTTTTATATAAAATAGTATTCCAAACGAGGTTGTTTATGATGCCTATTCCGTTGGTAGGACTATTTTCAATGGTGTTTTGAAATAAAAGATTCCCAAATACAATCCTCGGTGTAATTTTCGATACGCCTCCTGCCGGACGGATAGCTATTCCACCGCCCCAATCATCAGCCTTTTTAACAGTATTATGAGAAATAAGGTTATTATACAAGGATACGACACCAGGCGTATTTATAGCTGTGGGAGTATACCACAAATCAATCCCGCCCGTAATACAACCTGCAATAATTAGATTATAAGAAGAGGGAGGATTAGGGGGACATTTATTTTCACCGTCAACTAAATTATTACGGACTTCACTAGCAAAGATGTGCCAGCCGTTAAAAACTCCTTCATACTGTTCTTGACCGGTAGTTACTAACATTATTCCGTTCGTTTCAAACAATTGGTTTCCTTCCATGACTGAATCTGTAGTCATGCTGGTAAAACTGAAAGCTCCTGCTTTCATCAGCGGATTGGTTAAGACATTATTGCATCCTCTATTGTCTACTATGTTATCAACCAAATAAGCATTCCAAGTACTCCGTCGAAGATTTATGACGCTGGTAGAATCAGGAATTACGTCCCAAGCGGGAGATACGGTGATAACTTGCGGAGCATTGAGTGTATAACTTACAACTTTTCTGCTCTGTCCCAGACCCTTGCCATCAACAACATGAACCCAATATCCATACCCATCATATATGGGCTCTTCTTTCCACGAAGAACAAGACTGATCTACCTCCACTTTTCCACATAAAGTTTTTGCCCATTCTCCCTTGACAGAAACAGTTGTTAATGTTGCCGCAACTGCTTTTTCTGGTTTTGAAAAGCCAGGCCTATTACCATTATCTTCAATAGCTATTGATTCTCCATCTCCCCCTTTGTTTCCTGGACAAGTAACTTTATTACCTGAAACAAGCATCGGTCCGTTGTTGTTCAGTAATGTCCACCATAAACCAGCTCTCCATCCGCCATTCACGGAACCATCAGCAAAATTGTCACTAAAATCTGAATATTGAAACCCGTACATTAACGCTGCAATTGCTCCATCTCCAGTTACACCTTTGGTATAGGCTCCTGAATAAAAAATATTTTTTGTAATGACAGAATTTTTGATATAAGGACGTACTTCTTTAAGATACGGTTCACCAAAGAGGTATAAAGAAGTCATATAAGCTTGAAATTCATTATTGACAATAAAAAGATGAGATAACGGTGAACCCCAATGCCCTATCGCCTCATACATCCCCGTAACTTTACCATTATTAAGGCCGGAGAATTTGTTGTCAGATATTACCACATTTTCAATAACTTTTTTAGTTTCTCCTGGTACGCCATATATCCCTAAAGCGAGATAAATCGTATTCGTAGACGGACCTATTGACGGCCAGACTTCGTTAGAGTTAGGGTCAGGAACAAAACCGTCAGAATGAAAATAAAGCCCGTGAACTGTATTATTTCCTAACAGTGTAAAAACTGAAAGCATGTTATACCCTGAAGAACTGCTTTTCCAATCTAACGTCTGTACAATTTTACTAGGATTATTACCATCAGCTCCGACACCAATTAAATCTACCTTTTGTGGAACAATTATACCATCATCTCCTTGCAGATCTGGAAGTTTAGAAGGATTTTTCAACTCCCACGTTCCAGCTGGAAAAAATACTTCTCCTCCACCTGCTAATTTTGCGGCAGCAATAGCTTGTACAATACATCCCGTATCATCTTTACCATCATTAGCAGTACAACCACCATAAGCAATAAAAGAAATATCAAAAGATTTTTTTTGTGCTGGATCTGGAAGAACTGTAAAAGTTATTTCAGTTGGTAAATCTATCCAAGTTATACCATCACGAGAAAATTGGACTTTGTATATTCCTGGTTGTAGTTTTATTGGCAAGACTGCTTTCGCAGCGTAATCTTCAATAGTGGTAGCGGGATTATTGTCATCAACAACATTCAGATCATAATTTGCCGAACCGGAAAGCCTAACTTTAGCAGTAACACTTCCTTCAAGATTTCTTCCTACCACTTTTATTTCTCGTGCTAAAGAAGCAAAAGGTTTGGTGGCATAAGTTATATCAGGAGTGATCCATAACGGACGAGGATCATTAATAAGCACGGGTTCACTCCAAGCTCCATTTACATTTTTAACCCAGAGCGCATAGGTTTGTTTTGTTTTCATCACTTCCGGCAAAAGGACAGCGATGGAATCATTAGTGATATCAGCAACATATAATTTCCCTCCCTGAGCAGTATTACTTACTGGAACATTGGATGGAGCTTGAAGATTAACTGGCTTGTCAGAAACTGCTCTGTAAACTGCTACTACGCCGGCTTCAAATCCGTAGCCGGGAATCAACAATAAGTCATCAGGATCTGCTCTGACCGGGCTTTGGTAGAAAGGAGTATTAAAAACTTGAGGTGTTGGAATTATCCTTCCGACCTGCAGAGGAGCCGTTGTTGTTCTAGAAGAGTCTATAGCAATAGGTCTTTGCAAAGTTTTACTAGCGGTTCTTAAAGCTTCTCCGACTACATTTTCTTTTGAAGATAGAATAAAAATCAATGTTACTAGAAGGATGAATATTAACAGGCTAACAACACCGATTACAACTTTTCTTTTGATTGATTTATCCATAACCTCTGATAAAAAATAAGAGATAAACTTAATATATAAAAGTTATGGCTTTGATTTATTCGTGTTCAATTTGATAATTAGTTTACACTTTCTTTTTAAAGAACCCCTAAAATCACTATTTTGGTGATTAAACATGGAAACCCTAACTGAAAAAAAAGAAAATGGATTATTAATCAGTTCAGAGGTGGTAGAAGTGCAACAT